>CAYREF010000107.1:0-1558 GCA_964423265.1 uncultured Actinomycetota bacterium | reverse complement strand
TTGCCAGGACGGGACTTCCACCCGCTAGACCAACTATTTTGTTGGCTGCAATAGGGGAAAATCCACTTTTTCCAGCATGCCTTTAACAGCACCATTATCTTTTTTATTATCTTTTTATTGTATATTTACTTTTCAATGTTCTTTGACAATTTAGGTGATTTTTTATCTTTTTTTACTTTAATCATTTACATTGAATGACTTATAATCTCCAGCTTGCTGCTCACCTTTGGCAGGCTGGGAGACCTGTTTGGCCACAAGCGCACCTATAACCTTGGCTTTATAATATTTACAATTGGTTCTCTCCTTTGCACCCTATCCCCCACCCTGATATATAATCGAGAAAAAAAGGAATATCCAATGATGGACTTAAGCTTATTTAAAAACAGGATATTTTCCATGGGTAACCTGTCCCTGCTAATAAATTTTATAGCCCAGTATACTGTAATCCTTATAATGCCATTCTATCTACAGCAGCTTCTAAATTTATCTCCTTCTGTTGCTAGCTTTTGTAGCCATTTTCACCTCTCTTGTTAGGGGATCGTTAAGAAAGTAGCTAAGCCCCTGTATTTAGTAATTTATATTTTTTTGATAGGATAATTTAAAATTTTGGCCTTCAATATTCTTATATTAAAAAAATTAGAATATCTATTAGTTTTTTTAAATATTAGACTAAATTTGTATAAATATTTAAGAATATCACCAATTTAAGGTTATTTATTTTTATTTACTGTTTTAATTTCAACATTTTTGATAAAATAACTTAACTAACAGAGAGTAATCCAATAACCAAGGAGTAAAAAATGAACAAAAATGTTAGATACAATAAGAAAAACAGGATGCTGGAAATAGAATACAGTTTCAAAGATGTAGATGAGCCTAATCTTTTTAGGAATTTCTATCCATATACGGAAATTCCAAAAATAGTTTTTAACCACCGTATTGTTCCCATGAATATTCCTGATAAATTAAACATAACTGATACTACTTTCAGGGACGGGCAGCAGGCACGGTCTCCCTATACGGTAGACCAGATATCTAATATTTTTGACTTGCTGCACAATCTGGATAATGGAGCCGGAATAATAAAGCAATCAGAATTTTTTGTCTATTCAAAAAAAGACAAGGAAGCAGTGTACAAATGCATGGAAAAAGGATATGAATATCCTAAAATTACTTCATGGATACGGGCAAGAAAGGAAGATTTTGAGATCATAAAAAACCTAGGAATAAAGGAAACTGGCATATTGGTATCATGCTCTGACTATCATATCTTTAAAAAGTTAAACATGAACCGGTCAGAAGCAATTAAAACATATCTGGGAGTGGTAAGTGATGCTTTAGAAGCAGGAATCATACCCAGATGCCACTTGGAAGATATTACCAGAGCTGATTTTTATGGTTTTGTGCTGCCGTTTGTAAACCAGTTAATGGAACTGGCAAGGCAGGCAGAGTCCCCGGTAAAAATAAGGGCATGTGATACTTTAGGCCTTGGAGTATCTATAAATGGAGTAGCCCTTCCCAGGAGCGTACAGCAGATTATCTATGGCCTGGTTAATTA
>CAYREF010000106.1:0-1578 GCA_964423265.1 uncultured Actinomycetota bacterium | reverse complement strand
CAAGGACATGAAATTTATTACAATATTAAACATAATAGCTAAATTTCCAACGGTTATTGCAACCGTAAACATAACCATATATAAATTCAGGATAATAATACCACCTGGAATCTTTGGCATAACCATCAACCTTCTGTAAACCTGAATTGCTTACAACCTGCCTGCTTGCCGCCTTACCTTAAATAAAGAGATTGCCGCCTACATCCAAAGACCTCCGCCCGTTGGATAGCCTTCCCTCCAGAAATGGATGCTCCCCCATTTGAACATATTATCTGCCCTAGCGCTTACTATTATAAAATATTTCCAGCCCATAATTCTTGGAGAAAATCATCCCAGGGGGTTATTTTTATGCCCTTATGGAGTCTCTTTTCTTTCTCATTGCAAACCAAAATAATCCTTTTGGTGAATATTCTTCAACAAAAGCTGCCAGTGCTTCTAAGATCCCTTTTATCTATGCGGTTTGCCCCTTTTATCTCTATAGCAATCTCGCCACCTGCTAAGATAAAATCTACCTCCAGGCCAGCCTTTTTTCTCCAGAAATTTATTTCAAAATCTTTGTCATTATAAGACCTAAAGGCAAGTATCTCCATTAATAAAAAGTGCTTAAAAAAGCCCTCCCAAATTCCTGGCCCTTCTCCTCTCCTATATGCTGCTTCCTCAAATAATTAGCTACTCCCACATCAAACAGATAATATTTTGGAGCTTTAGTTATAACGCTGCGTGACTGTCTTTTCTTGAAAGGGTCAACTCTTAGGGCCAATAATGTGTCAATAAGAATTTGGTAATATTCTTTAACTGTCTTTGAATCTACGCCACAATCACGGGCAATATTAGAATAATTTGTAAGCTGGCCGTGTGAATAGCCAAATGCCTCAAAAAATCTAAAAAAAGGTATGTTACGGGTTAAACCCTCATCAAAGACCTCCTCCTTTAAATAATCCTGCGCATATGCCTTTAAAGATTTCCTGCACTCATGGTCATCTTGCAGGTAATGTATCGGCACCATCCCATGGTTTAAAATATGTAAAAGATTTATATCCTTAAGTTCAGCTGTAACCAGCGGAAACATTTCATAACGCCATGCCCTCCCGCCTAAGAGATTAACATGACCCCTCCTTAATTTTCTCGCACTCGAGCCACAAAGAATAAACTGCAGCCCCTTATTTTCAATTAGCCAGTGTACTTCATCAAGGACCTGGGGAATCTTCTGGACCTCATCAAGTATTATTGGAGATTTGAGCACCTTTATCCTTTGCCAGTATACGTTCCCTCAGTACCGCTGGATTTTTAGAAATTTCAATAAATAAATCGGTGTTTAAAAAATCAAATATCAGGCTATCGGGAAAATGATTTTTTAAATATGTAGTTTTACCTATTTTTCTTGGTCCCCACAAAAATGCAGACTGTTTATGGGGAAGCTTTATATCTAATATTCTCTTTATAAATCTCATTTCGAACTCTATTCCAAATTAGTAATACTAATTTGGAATACGTTCCATTTTGGTAAAATTGCCAAATTTTTTTAATTTCATACATTGATTAATACTTTATCAATTTTACAGAAAAAATGGGCTCTCT
>CAYREF010000105.1:0-1603 GCA_964423265.1 uncultured Actinomycetota bacterium | reverse complement strand
AAGTATTGGAATAAATAAAAGACCAAGTTTTATATTTGCAGATAAAAGTCTAGGAAAAAGTTATTTATATTTTTTAAAAATGGCGGTGTCGTGGGAGGAGTAAAAAACTTCATTAGATTTGGAGGGAAACATGAAATTAACAGGAAATTGGGCACTGGTTACTGGAGGAAGCAGAGGAATTGGCAGGGGGATTTGTATGGAACTTGCCAAAGAGGGATGCAATATTATAGTAAATTATATGTCTGATACAAAAAAGGCTAAGGAAACTGTACAAGAAGTTAAGAAACATGAAGTAGCTGCCTATAAGTATCAAGCAGATGTTTCTGAAAGAAAACAAGTAAACGAAATGTTTAAATATATTACTAGAAAAAATGAGTTGGATATTGTAATTGGTAATGCAGGAGTTGTAGACTTGCAGCCATTTTTAGAAGTTACTAAAAAGGCGTGGGACTTTCAGATAAAAACTAATCTGGAAGGATCATTTAATATTGGCCAGGAGGCAGCTAGATATTTTGTCAAACGAGGCAAAGGCGGAAAAGTTGTTTTTGTAACTTCTTTTAACCAAGAGGTTCCAAACGCTAGCCAAGGTATTTATAGTATAACCAAGAGTGGAATAAAAATGCTTGCTAAATCAATGGCCCTAGAGCTTGCAGAGCATAATATAAATGTAAATACAATTGCTGCCGGTGCAGTAGAAACAGATATAAATGTAGAACAAAGAAAAATGTTTCCTGGTCTAGTAGAGAGGCTAAATAAAATTATTCCGCTTCACAGGTGGGGGACCCCAGAAGATATGGGTAAAGCCGCAGTTTATCTTGCGTCTTCAGATTCCGATTATGTAACAGGGTCTACCATTTTTGTTGAAGGCGGGATAATGATAAACAATGGGATGATGATAAATATTGTTGGAGATTGAAGAGGGGATGTAAATTATGGAATACCACATCAGTATATTTAAAAATGGTACTACCACAGCTCCAGGTCCCGAAATGTATTATTTAAGCGATTGGGAGAAAGAGTATACATTGTATACTTATTTCTTTTTAGTCAGGGGCAATGGCCATAATATATTAATTGATACCGGTTGTGGAAATATTGAGGCAATAAATAAAATGCTTTTTGAAGAGTTTAAAGGTAGGGTATCTTTTGAACTTCCTGAATCTGAAACTACTGAAAATATTTTAAAAAGAAATAATATAGAGCCAAAAGGTATAGACTATGTTTTTATTTCACATCTCCATCATGACCATTCATCCAATGTTGATCTTTTCCCGAATGCAAAAGTAATACTTTCAAGAAAAGGTTGGATGGAATACATGAAAAAGGATAAACCTTATTATTACAATGATATCCTTTTCCCCACTAAGCCAATAAAGTATCTGGCATCACTTCATCCAGACAGGTTAATATTTGTTGAAAATGAGAAAGAAATACTTCCTGGTATTTCTGCATTTTGGGTTGGTGGCCATACACCGGGTTGTATGGCAGTGGAGGTTAATACCAGGATGGGAAATGCAGTGTTTACTTCCGATGTTGCCTTTTTTGTAGATAATGTTAAAAAGAACCATCCTATTGGCTTATATTATAACCAATGGGAAGTGTT
>CAYREF010000104.1:0-1769 GCA_964423265.1 uncultured Actinomycetota bacterium | reverse complement strand
ATTTAAGCATGTTTGGTGCTTTGACCGGAGTGTCTGTACCAAATTTTTGGCTTGGTTTGCTGTTGATTTTGCTTTTTTCTGTAAAACTTGGATTGCTACCTGTTTATGGTTACGGAAGTTTTTTTCATATTATTCTACCTGCAATTACCCTGGGAACAGGAATGGCTGCTGTGACTATGCGTATGACAAGGTCTAATATGCTTGAAGAACTTAGCAAGAATTATATTAGAACGGCTGTAGGCAAGGGTTTAGGGATGCTAGCTGTTGCCAGGCACGCTCTAAAAAATGCTATTATACCAGTTATTACAATTATGGGAATACAATTAGGTTCACTTATTGAAGGGGCAGTGGTAGTAGAAGTAGTATTTGCATGGCCAGGGATAGGAAGGCTTCTTGTAAATTCTATTTTTGCAAGAGATTTTCCAGTAATACAAGGTTGTATATTAATTATTGCGGTATCTTATGCAACAATTAATTTAGTTGTTGATGTTTCCTATGTTTATCTTAATCCAAAAATTAATTATGGAAAAGAAAATATATAAAAAATTTAGAAAAATTTTTAGAGACCAGTATGTAATAATAGGTTCTATTGTAGTTTCTTTATTGCTGCTAATATCTCTTTTTGCTCCCGCCGTTGCACCAAATAGTCCAATAGAACAAAACCTAGAAGAACGTCTACTGCCACCTACATTAAAATATCCATTTGGAACAGATAACCTGGGGAGATGTATTTTTAGCAGAATAATATATGGTGCAAGAATTTCTTTAAGTATAGGAGTAATTGTAATTGGAATAAATTCTATTTCTGGAGTCATAATAGGTTTAATAGCAGGTTATTTTGGAAAAGCAGCAGATTCAATAATAATGAGGCTGGTAGATATATTCCTTTCACTTCCTGGCATTATAATTGCATTGTTAATAGCAGCAATAATTGGCCCTTCGCTTCTAAATATTATGTTAGCTTTATCTATTATAGGTTGGACTGGCTACGCAAGGGTTGTTCGAAGTTCGGTTTTGTCTGCAAAAGAAAAAGAATTTATAAAAGCAGAAATATCCATTGGTGCCAGCCATGGGCGAATTATTTTTTACCATATTCTGCCTAATGTAGTCTCTCCAGTTTTAGTGATGATGACCCTTGGTATGGGTTACACTATTTTAGCAATTTCTGCTTTGAGTTTTATAGGTTTGGGAGCCCAACCACCGCTTTCTGAATGGGGTGCTATGTTAAATAGCGGCAGGCCTTTCATGCAAACTGCACCACATCTTATGATTTTTCCTGGGCTGGCCATAATGATTTCTGTTTTAGGATTTAATTTTTTAGGAAACGGTTTAAGGGGTGTATTATTTTAAGTTTGTCTACTTCTCTAACTAACTTTTATAATTGTTTAAATTCCCCTAAATTGACGTTTTTTAATATATTGTTCTCCAATATCTCCATTCCACTTCAATCCTATCCAACCTATTTTTTCTATCAAGTTTTTCTTTTATAGCCTGTCTTATAAAAGCTGAGGCTGGCATTTTTAGCTGCTTGGATTTTTCTTTTACCTTTTCAATTAATTCTGCTTCGATTTTAAAGGCATACATTATTTTTTTCATTATTATACGTTTATTTATTACACTTTATATCTAGAATCTCGGCAAAAAGCATTTTCGACTTTTCATTTTTTTAGTAGTGTTGGAAATTTAACATTTTTTATTTTATACCTATTTTCATATTGGTCACTAAAAATTATGTGTGTTTTGTATGATTCTCTTTTTTTACTGGGGAC
>CAYREF010000103.1:0-1848 GCA_964423265.1 uncultured Actinomycetota bacterium | reverse complement strand
TGGGATTCAAAAAGCCTGATGGTAAAATTCTATAAAAAAATAGTTTCCAGAAATATTTCACTTGAGAATCTAAAAGAAAAATGGAAAGTAATAGATCCCGTAAACTATGCCAAGGGAAATGCAGATAATATATTAATGATTAATGCCAGATATGATATTACTGTCCCTCCTGTCTATAGCAAAAAATTATGGAAAGCATTAGGAAAGCCAACCATAAGATGGCTTAAGTGTGACCATTTTACAGCTGGGTTTTTTATGCCTTTCATGCATAGGGAATCTGCAAGGCATTTTAATAAAACCCTTACATAGCTTCAATAGAAGTCCGGGTTCTATTCTATCCTGCATCTATATAAATTTAGCTCATAAGCAATCTTGCCTATAACCCTTTTATGGAATATTTAAGAATTATGTATCCACTACCATCCATTAAAATTTTCCAATGACTATTATATAAAATTTAGGCACCTGCCAAACCTAGGCAAGCGTTTAAAAATGAATTTTGGCTTATAATTTTTTACTGGTTTTTAATCATAACCGTATTATTATTAAAAATTATTTAATAATAATCGCATTAAAATTATTCATATATCCCTTAAAGCACTAATATTGGAAGGTATATCAAAATAAGATATAATCAACCCTGGGATTTAATCGAAAGGCTATTTATTATGAAGGTTTTAAAAATATCTAAAGATGAAATAAAAGATTACAAAAAACTAAAAATAATTTCATTAATGGCTTTAGTTAAGGAAAAAATAGCACTGTTTGAGAAAAAATATGGCGGTTTCTTTAAAAATTTTGATAAAAAAGTAAAGAAATCAGAACATGAGAACTTTAAGCAGTGGGATAATTATATTGAGTGGAAATCATATGTAGAATGCTTGCAGGATTTAGAGAAAATATTTAAAGAAATAGATGATGCTGAAAATATTACAATTACTTAAAGAAAATAATAGAGCATTTCCCCTTTAATTAACCAACCATAATCTCTGGCTTCTTATTTCCCGCTATCAGTAATCTGTTTCCAATTTTATAGAAGTAAAATTTCAAAGCCTATCTATTATCAAAAATCTGTCAATTCTCGCCCGGGATTTATAATAATCTGCACAAAACCTTAAGTCCCGCGTCTTATATATTTGAACCATAGAATGTTTAAAATGTATTGATATCTATCTCATTTTGTATTACAATATGTGTTACGGAGGTGGCATTATGGTAACTGTCAGATTAAATGATGAAATAAATAACAAGCTTTCTGTTTTAATGGATATTTATAAAACAACAAAATCAGAAATCATAAAGAAGGCAATTAATAAATATTATGAGCAACACGTAACCCCACTAACCCCTTATGCGCTCGGCAAAGACCTGTTTGGCAGGTATGGTAGCAGCGAAACCCTATCAGAAAACTATAAAACAAAAATAAAGGAAAAGCTGCATGAAAAACACCCTCATTGATGCTGGCCCGCTTATAGCCCTGTTTAACAGGAATGATAAATATCATAAAAAAATTAAAGAATTCATTAAATCTTACAAGGGCATACTTACAACAAGCTGGCCGGTTATAACAGAAGTATGCCATATGCTTGATTTTAATACTGATACGCAGATTGACTTCTTGCAGTGGATCAGGAGGGGCGGGTTAAGAATTGTTGATATAAAACCCGCCGAATTAAACAGAATTATTCAACTGTCAGCAAAATATTCAGATATACCAATGGATCTAGCAGATGCATCTTTAGTGGTTATATCAGAAAGATTAAAAATAAAAGAAATAGTAACAATTGATTCTGATTACTACATCTATAGGACAATTGGCAGGAAAGCTATCAAAAATATTTTTAATTA
>CAYREF010000102.1:0-1971 GCA_964423265.1 uncultured Actinomycetota bacterium | reverse complement strand
CCTAGGGTATTGCGGGAAACAATGTTGATGTTAAAAGGAATGCTTTCCCGGCCCGGCTTTACAGTATTGCCATAGAATTTAATGATATGTTGGTAGAAGCTGAAAGCAGACTCTGGCATATAAGGTGAAATCTATCTGTTCCTGGTTAAGGTTGGATCCCATTTAAGGGAGTGGAGAAGGGGGAGCAGGTCTCCTAAATGGTCAGGGTGTTCATGGGTAATGGCTAATATGTCAATTTCATCTATTTTGTAGCCTAGCTTTGCTAACCTGTAAAGGGTACCGGAACCTAAATCCAGCAGTATCTTTTTACCACCCAGAAAAAGCAAAAAGCCGGGGCATCCTTTATCAGGTAAAAAAGCTGTAGTTCCTGAACCCAATACTGTTACCTTATTTTTTATATGCTAATTATATCAAGGCCAGGCCTTATTAAAAGACCATGGGAATGTACAGATTGATTAAGGGACATATATCTGGTAGTTTTGGGTTATGAAGAAAATAGATAGGAAAATAAAGGATTTCTATGGCCGCTTGGCTAAATATTATGGTATGTTTAGCATTTTTGAAGGAAGGTACCGAAATTTACTTATTTCAAAACTAAAAATAAGTGATGCTGATAAGGTTTTAGATATTGGCTGTGGCACGGGTGAAGGCATAAAAACAGTGCTTAAATATTTAAACAGGGAAGGGGCTGTGTACGGATTAGACATATCTTCCCGGATGATAAAGAAAGCAGAAGATAAAATAAAAGGAGGAAGAGCCAAACTTGTAGTTGGTGATGCAAGGAAGATGCCTTTTGAGGATGGCAGATTTGATATTGTTATCTTAAGCTTCACTTTGGAATTATTTAAGGGGGATGACATAGGCAAGGTATTGGGTGAGGCTGCAAGGGTCTTAAAAAAAGGTGGAAAACTGGGGATTTTATGCCTGTCAAAGGATGGGAGAATGCAGGCAGTGAAAAAATTTTACATTTTTCTGCACCGCAAATTTCCTGTAGTATTTAATTGCAGGCCAATTGATATATTAAGGTATTTATATGAAAATAATTACATAGTGTGTTATGAGGAGAATATAAATGTGTATTTGCTGCCTGCAAAAATTGTAATTTGCAAGAAGGGAAAGTGATGGATAAAAAAGATTTGATAGTAAAAAGGCTGGATGAGGATATAAAGAATTGGGATAAAAAAATCCTAAGACTAAAAAAGGAACTGGAGAATGCCAAAGAGGAGAAAAAGGGTAAGCTGGAAAACGAGATAGAAAAATTTGAGGAAAAGGTTGTAGAGGCTAAAGAAAAGGTAGAAAAAATAAAAAAAGAAGGCAACAAAAAATTTGGTACACCGCCTAATTTTAGAAGTTGAGATTTATTTTTGGTTGTGCTATAAGTATTATACAGTTGAGATTATGTTTATTTGAAAATGAAAAAGATGGTGCAGTATTCTAGTCAGTACACCTAGCATGAAGACGGGGCTAAAAATCCGTCAAGGGCGTACAGGTGAAGTCCCTGGGATCGGCTGCTGACGCCCAGTCGGGGGTTGGTCTTGGGGGTTAAGGAAGAAGGGCGATCCACAATGGCATGTGGGCGTAGACCCAGCTTCCACGGAAACTTTAGATGTATAAGGAACCATTGCATCTAGAGGTAACCTACAAAAGCTTAATAGGCTTTGTAGTGTAGCCTGCCTTGCGTGAGATAAGGGGGAAGCTGTTTGCAAGCCATACAACTAAAGAGCTCAATAGTTGAATGGTTTAATGGCCTAAACCTATTCTTGCAAAAGAGGCTAGTGATAGGTGAAACTGTCGAGGAAAGCTCCTAGACTGTTCTTGAAAAGAGATGCGGTGGGGATTACAGTGTGGTTTTAGTGGTAGTTCAGTTCCATATGCGGTGACGTTATGGAAATGGATTTAAAGGGTAACCGCTAATATTTAAGTATTAGTATCCATTTGGGAAATCCTACTGGACCTAAACCGCAAAGTTTA
>CAYREF010000101.1:0-1972 GCA_964423265.1 uncultured Actinomycetota bacterium | reverse complement strand
CGGTATAGATCCTCCATAGAAAAACCTAGTTATAATAATTGCGGGATTTTAGAATGCAACCTTTGCCCATGTATAAAATGGTGCTAAATAAGAATATCGGTGGAAAAAAGAAGAACTTAAAAAAGAATTATTTTTAATATTGTACGATAAGCTGTTGAAATTAAGGTATTTTAAAAAAAGTAGAAGGAAATAAAGTAAATATATGAAAATCTGTAAGGACAAGTATGTGCCTGGGCTGCCCGGCATGTACGCTGCTACCTATAGGTTTTATTTCAGGTGCTTTTTAGGTGACGTGGAGGGATTTATAAATTGCTTTATTTAAAAAACAGTTGGATGTAGAATTTCTTATATTTATTTCCTAATATTAGAAAGCGTTGGGATATGGAAAAAAGCATTAAAACAGAACTAATTGACCTTAGCAATAACTATCCCCAAAAATTCAGGGAAGGGTGGGGAAATATATTGACCCTCGATTTTGTGGTTGCGCAAAGAAAAACATTCCTAAGGACTGACAAGTTAACCTACCATTGCAGGCTAAAAATAGACGATAATAATAAAAAGGTAACTTTGTTTGAAATTTTAAAAGAAAGTGGAGCCGGGCTTGGTGCCGGCGACTATGATGAGTTTGGCAGCGGTTTTGGTTTCAGGGCAGAGAAAACAAGCATAAAGGGCAGGGAAAGGAAGAGCACTATTGAGAAACAATCTGGTTTTTTTGGTAAAAAATATGATTACAGGTTTGAGTTTGGCAAAATAAGGGAAGATATAAAAGTGGTTGTTGAAAAATACGGGTATTCTTTGGAAATTGCCCTGATTGAAAGGCAAGTCAGGTAATATTTGCTTTTTTATTTTATTGTTTTCCTAAACCCGGGCAGCAACATTGGTACTTTCTTTTTGTAATTGGGGTAGCCTGGCTTGGTTTCAGAAATATATTTTTCCATAAGGGGTATGCTGATAAAAATAAATAAAAGAGTTACAATTACCGGCCCTGCTACTGTTATCCATATACTGGGACGGGTCCCTATTTGCATTAGCCAGATACCCCACCAGAATAAGACTTCTCCAAGGTAATTAGGATGGCGGCAGTATCGCCATAATCCTTTATCGATATATTTATCTTTGGAGTTCCTTCTTTCCCTGAATAAATCCATTTGCCTGTCTGCAATTGATTGTATAAGTACCGCAGTTATGCATAGGGTAAATCCAAGAAAAGTAATAATGCTAAATCTTGCTTTTAATCCAATGCTATAGTAGACAGGGACCAGGGCAATAAATACTATCAGGGTGGGCATTAAGTTGATGCCAAACAGGTTGGTAAGAAACCAGATTCTTGGATTATTTCTTTTGAGCCTGGTATACCTCCAATCCTGGTGGCCAAGGCCATTCCAGCGCAGAGCCCAATTTAAGGTTAGCCTTATGCCCCATATAAATATTGCAGCCAAAAACAGTATACCAGTAAGGGAAAATAGGGAACCCCGGGCTGATGCCCAGAACAAAACGATAATAACTGGAGCAATACTCCAGTAAGGGTCGTAAATGCTTGAATTCTTTAAGATTACCCCAAAAAACCATACTACCAAAGTAGCTGCTATGTTTGCTAAAAGTGTTACTATAAGCATGTGCTCCCATAAAGATAGATTATAAACAAGGATACCTACCAGGAGCGCAATTAAATATATTGCGCCAATAACTAAAAAGGATGAGGCTTTTGTTTTAAGTTTATGCATAAAAACCTTTTAGGATAACCATTTTGTTTTCCGTATTATATAACCCAAAGCATGTTTTTCCAATAATTTTTATTGGCAATGTGAAATGCCAGGATTGACTTGTATGCTAGGCAATAATTGAGGTATCATTAAATACTATACCGGAATCGTAATAAAAGGGGAAATGATAAAAAAGAGAGATCTTATAATAATTAGATGGGTATCTGCTTGACTCAGGTACATACCACATATAGTATTATAGCATGAAA
>CAYREF010000100.1:0-2006 GCA_964423265.1 uncultured Actinomycetota bacterium | reverse complement strand
CTCTGAAGAATAAAAATTTGTCTCACCTTTAAAACCCCTGTTTTTCCCATAAAATGGGGGTTTTGGCTTACAGCCATAAAATCATGAAAAAATATTTTCTCTCACCTTAAAAATTTGACAAATATATGAATAGTTAGTATACTATTCATATTATGAATAAGTATAAATTAAAAATAAACATAGCTTGGCTTAAAAGAAAAAGAGGCTCGCTTTTAAAAAAGCTGGCTGAAATTGGCCCTTTTGTGGATGGTAGTATGGTAAAGGTTAAAAGAAGATGCGGAAACAAAAATTGCAAGTGCTATACAGAGGGTAAAAAACATGAAAGCTATTATCTTCACTACAAGGTAGGAGGAAAAACTAAAGCAGTATACATTCCTGTAGATTTAGAAGATGAGGTAAGAGAGTGGAACGACAATTACAAGAAACTAAAAAAAATAATATCTGAGATATCCAGAGCAGACAAGGAAATAATAAGAAGATATGTTACAGAAAAAAGGCAGAAGAAAGGCAGGAAATGATAGGAGATGTATTTTATGCTACCGTCTCCCATTTTTTTCCCAAACTAACAAAATGGCTTAGCCAAGTAGATGATCCCAGAGAAAAAAACAAAATAATATACAGTCCCAGCCACCTACAATGGTTGGGTATTTTATTGTTTTTGCTGCGCCTTGGTTCCAGAAGAAAGATAGGTTATAAATTTCAAACAGACAAGTTTTTAAAAAACTTAACTGCTCTTACCTCTAATTATGATGGAAAGGTAGCCCATCCTGATACCCTGGAGTATTTTTTAGAAAAATTAGATCCCGAGGAGCTATACAAGGTAAGGCACAAGATGGCAAATAGGCTAATAAGGATGAAGGTACTGGACAGGTTCAGGCTGCTGGGCAGATATTATATGGTGGCAGTAGACGCTACAGGGCTTGCAGTATACAAAGAAAGGCACTGCCCCCACTGCTTGACCAAGAAGAAAAATGGAAAAATTATCTACTACTACCACAATGTACTGGAGGCAAAAATAGTAACTGATATCGGCCTTACTGTATCTATAGAAAGTGAATTCATCTCTAACATCGATGGGGGGAGCAAACAGGACTGCGAGCTTTCTGCCTTCTACCGGATGGCTCCCAGACTAAAGAAGCGTTTCCCCCAGCTAAATATATGCCTGCTACTAGATTCCCTTTATGCAGCAAGTCCTGCAGTAGATATGGCAGAAAGTTACAATTGGAAGTATATAACTGTATTTAAAAGGGGGTCTATGCCTGAAAGATACCAGGAATTTCTAAACCTTAAGAAACTGTGCCGACAAAACAGGATAAAGATAGCAGAAGATAAATTAAGCCAGAGCTATAGCTGGGTAGAAGGTATTCCCCATAAGGGAGCTCATTTTAATGTTATTGAACTTGTAGAGAAAAAAAATGGAAACCAGACTAAGTTTGTTTGGATGACTAATCTTAAGTTAACCAAAAAAAATATTACTAAAATAGCCAAGGGAGGGAGGCTTAGATGGAAGATAGAAAATGAAGGTTTCAATATCCAAAAAAACAGGGGATTTAACCTAGGACACCCATATAGTCAAGATGAAACGGCAATGAAGAATTTCTACCTAATTCTTCAGATCGCCTACATCATAAGCCAGCTGGTAGAAAAGGGAAATCTGCTAAAGGCCAGTGTTAAAAAAGCCTTTGGCAGCATTTCCAATTTATTTGACCAATTGCTAGAAGATTTAAGAACCAAATCTATCGGTTCTGCTTTTTCAAACAAACCTATGCAGATTAGGCTCACGTCATCCTTTCCTTAGCAACTCTAAGGTGTTATCTAGGTTAATCCCCTAAAAACCTATTTTTATATTATCACAGGTCCTTAGCTAAGTCTTCCCTAAAATTTTAACCTGTAAATTTTCTAAGAATTTGCCAATTTTATGTTAAAATTAAAAAAGTTATTCTTCAGACCTGACATATCTAATCTTTCATTTTTTTTCACCTATTGTTTGGTATACTATAATAGAC
>CAYREF010000099.1:0-2211 GCA_964423265.1 uncultured Actinomycetota bacterium | reverse complement strand
AGTAAAGAGTTTAAAATTGTACCGCTTAGGTCCATCAAATTAATTTTAATCTTAGAGACAAATCTAATAAATTCCACCTTTCAAACCACTATTGATTGTAAACTGCATATAAAAGGCCTCAAGTTTACAATACCAAACTGGTGGGGGACCCCGGTTATAAATTAAGAGTTGGAAATTATAGGATAATAATGCAATAATTATCACAATCAGGTCTTATGTTTAGAAAACAGGTTTTGTTTTCTTTGTCTAGTGGATAAATTTGTCAGGTTAGCATTCTTAGAATAGTGTTGGTAACATTAAGCGAAATTTACTATTTAAACTTCCTTATTTTGGTTAACTCCTTTGATGACATTCTCGAAATTGCACTGCTTGAGGTTGTCTAATTTGACATACATGTTATACTACTAACAAGAGCTTAGAATATAAGGCATCTTTTATGAACGATGAACTCTGAGAACGAAAGAATGCTAAAAGTAGTCTGTAAACCGAAAGTCCTAAAAAATTCTAAGCTACTTGGCTCCAAGTGATTGAATATTAACCTAAAGCAGAAGCAATGGTGAAAGATGGCTTGGGGTTTTTTTTATTTTCTATTTATATTGCATTAAAAAGACAAATCAAACAAATAACCGGCTAATAACCGAACATTTCTAAATGGTTTTAACAAATAAGAAATAATGGAGGAGATTCACTAACTTTAATTTACGGCTGTATGAATCCCTTAATATGGTACCAGGAATTTAGGCTTGGGGTCTACTTAAGCAGGTATGAATAATAGAGGTTGTTGCAAGAACATTAGGAGAATCAATTTTGAAATATAATAAACTAAGGATTAAATTAGTTTAAATGCTGGGCTATCTATAATATTTTAAAAAAGTACAGCTTAATAACGATGTTAAAGATGCAACAAATTTATAGAAATCCCTTGAATCCCTTGGATATTTGACAAACCAGGTTTCTTTTCCGGGGCTTTTTCTTTAAATTTGGCTACCATAAAAGCTTCATCGGAGCCTTAGTAGGGCCATTTTATCTTCCAGTTGGAAGCCTTCTTGAATCCAGACTTAGGAGAATAGTCTTTGTGCCCAAGAACAATTACTGAGTCAGATCCAAACTCTTTTGCTTTCTTCACTCCTTTGCGAGTTAATTCAGATCCTACCCCCTTCCTTGAATTAAGGAATTACAGGTATTGGGCTAAGGTCAAGCTATTAAAAATAGAGCTATCCAATATTTTTATCTTTGGAAAAAGGATATGGTCAATTATTCTAGTATTAATTTCCGCTATTTCTAATTTAATCTACCAGTTTACTTTCTTCATCCTGGCCAAAATCTAATTTGTGTACCCTGAAAATATTATTATTATCTTTCGCTTCCTCTTTTCTTATGAGTAGTTTCATACTATTACAAAATTTGAATCTGGACTTAGAATTTATAATTACAGTCAAAGATTTAACCCAATGCATATCTTTAATAAATAATATTAGGAAATAAACTATAAAATGGAATTGAGCTGACCCTATCGCATATATTGCAAAAGAAATTTTCCAGTATTGCAAGGTAGGCCATTGAAGCACCACTTATAATATAGTCAACTTTACCTGCTATTGCCATGGCCGTTATTATTATGAGCAGAATCACTACAAATCTTCTCATTCAGTTGACCTTGGTCTATTTGTATGCATGCTTTTCTTAGATAAGCACCGATTTCCTTTATTCTCTCACCTGGTATCTTTATTTTCTTAGAGAAGTTTCTGCTAACTTCTAATAGAATATGGTATTCTCCAAATATAGTTTAAACAATGAACTAAATAAACCTTGAGGAAAAAGGCAGCAATATATATTATTATCTAACACCACCTTCATGACAACATTTTGAATACATCTCCATCTGCTAGAATTCTTTTTGATTCTGCAAATGGCAGCACTTTTCTCTTAATTTTCTAAAATGGTATAGTGCAATATATTTCTTAAGGGAACCTTATTAATTCGCTTACAGGTCTTGACTCATTTTTGCCCATCTGTTGTAATTTTTTTTTCTTATGTTATTCGGTAACCTGATGGATATAATATAACCTCTGTGTATTGCAAGGTATTACGGACAAATATTTTGTTAACTCAATTGATGAAGTGTTAATAGTCTTGTTTTTTTAGGAAAATTTAAAGGCTAAAGTTTATTTATATAAAAAAATATTCATTTTTTGATTATTTCATTCTTCA
>CAYREF010000098.1:0-2231 GCA_964423265.1 uncultured Actinomycetota bacterium | reverse complement strand
TCTTAAAATTTAAGTAAACTCCTCAAACTAGCAGTATGCCAAGATAATTCTATAGGATAAAACCTCTTTAGTTTTATCCTGGCACACTTTGCTGTAAACTGCCAGCCAACCTTTCTTTATCAGAATTATGCTTGTCCTGCCAGGCTGTTACCTCTTCTTTAACACTTTCTATTAGAGGATTTTGCGGTTTAGATACTAGACATTTAGATTTTTTTGTTCAATTTCTGCGATATTTAACCAGCTGCCATGATTTGAGGCATAATCTATTTTTAGTCTATCCGACAACCTCCTTGCCTCTTGGGGTTCAAATACCTGACCAGAAATTATATGGAATATGAAGAAATTTTTAGAAAATCCAATGGCAAGGCTATATTTTGTGGCGGGTAACTATACTGTAAAAACCCTGCCACATGGCCACTAACTATATATTCATCAAATTCATAAGGGGATGCCTCTGCCTTAGGGATAGGCTTCTTCTCCCCCGGTTTATTTACTTAAATACTAGGGGGGGGTTTAACCAAAATACCTATGGAATTTTAGTACCCATTACCTATGGAGTTTACCATTTAGGTAAGTGGAATAATTTTTTAGGACAAGTATGTATATACGGTGATTTACAAGGTTTCCTGCCATATAATTATTTCTGTCAAATTCCCATCGCTTCTTAACATTAATAACTATTTTCCCGAATACGATTTTAAAAAGCTAATATGGGGACATTCCTAATATTATTTTCCACCTGTTCTTAATACCTTATAAGCAGCTGCATTTCTTACGGCAAGGACTATTAGCTCCATTTGGTTGTGGTTTCTTATTCTATTAATGAAGCTCTTCACCCTCTTTTAGTACCATTATAACAGAATCAATACGGGCTCTTACTTTCCTGTAATCTATTTTCTTCCAGGCTTTTAGAATTGGTATATATTTACTGTCCCCGCTGTCCTGTATCTTATCCAGAAGAAGCATTATCATATCTCTTGCCCTATCTTTTAAATAAAGCATATTAAAACAGTCAATACCAGAGTCAATCAATTTATCAAATCCGGAAAGAAGCTCTTCTGCATAGGTATCTTTTTCTATTTCCCATCCCTTTGGACTATATATAAGCATTGGCAGTCTGCCGCTGTATTCGATTATCAAATATTTTTTTATTATCAACCAATCTATTTTTGAAGTGATATCATGAATAGACAGATCACTGTAATATCCATAGGCAGGACTTTTATTAAGACCTAATTCCAGAACTTTCTTATCCTTTGATCCTTTTAATATTTTTGCCAGAATGTTCCTTCCTCCTTCTCCTATAAGATCATCTGCTCCCCTTAAAATAATCCTGATCTCTTCTGATGTTAGCGGACCAGAATCCTGGGGATGAAGATTGACTGGAACTTTCCTTTTTTTTCTGCCCATTTTTTTTAATAAAGTTTATTATTTTTAAAATGTTTATATGAAAATTATAATGTAGATATACCTAAATATAAAATTATTTATAATAATTTCCTTCTTTATTCCCAACCTATATTCCCTTAAAATTCTATATATTAACGATTACCGTATACAGAAACGGCTAATGTCTACAATACCTGGTCAGAAAAAATGCTTAATCTATCAAAGAAAGAAAATCTAGAGATCCTGGGAATTACTTAAGAGCTGCCACCGGCATAGATAATCCTGAAAAAATTAAATTACCAAATGAGCTTGTAAAATGCGCTTTTTAAATGAGATTTAAAAGCATTATAGTTAAATCTGCATCCAGCAAAGGAAACAATATTGTTGTATTTATAGAAAATTTAGATAAAACCAGCTGTGTCAAATTATAAAGCAGCCAGCCGGCATGTTTTCAGCCTCAATATTTATATCCTATTTCTGTAGCGTAGTTATAAGAATTCTTTACAATCAGTATTTCCGTATTACAATAAATATGAATTACTGAAAATATGAAAAGGAGGTACTGAAATTGATTGACCAGAAAAAAACTATGACTAAAATTGTTAAACTATTGTCCAGAGGACAAATAACTATCCCCATAGAATTTCGCAAGAAGCTTGGAATAGATGCTGACACTATATTAAAGCTTTCTTTGAAGGGTAATAAAATAGAAATCATCCCAGCCACTGTCCAGGAAGCCGGCAAAAATGAACTAAGGGAATATACTGATAAGGAAATTTCCCAGTTTTTAAAAGATGACAAAATAGACCAAAAAACAGCTAAAAATATAAAAAGGCTTCTTG
>CAYREF010000097.1:0-2237 GCA_964423265.1 uncultured Actinomycetota bacterium | reverse complement strand
TTTAGCCTTTTTAGGACTAAATTTCCTATTTCTTTAGAGTTTATTTCATTTGAATCCATATTCTTTATTTCAGATTCTATGTCATCAACTATTCTTTCCAGAGTGGAAGTTGAAATGTTTCTTTTGGTGCATGCCCTAATTAGGCCACTTAATATTTTATTTCTATCAAATGGTTGCCTGGTGCCATCAGACTTTACCACTGCTATAGGTTGGTTTTCAAACCTTTCATAGGTAGTGAACTTTTGGCCGCATTTCTCGCATTTCCTTCTCCGCCTTACACAATCATTGGATTTAGTAAGCCTTGTATCTGTTACTCTTGTATCAGAATTACCACAAAAAGGACATTTCACTTTTTGGCTTCCTTTCTAAAAAAGTGTTTAAATAATTTTTTGAGCACGGGATGCATATCCCTTCTATTTTCGGTAAAATAAGTTAAAAGTAAATTATAGCTTTTAATACTATATACCAAAGTTGCAAGAATTCCAAAAATAGCCCACCAGTAGCTGCCTTTCCAATACCAGAGGAAGAATGAAAAGCATAAAAAGGAAGCAGTTTGTGAAAAATAGGTATCCTTTAACAGTATTAGTGCAATAGGAACAACTACAAGATAGAGTAGTAAAAAAGAAAGTGGGGATAAAAACAGCAAGCCTCCTAAAAATGTAGCTACCCCTTTTCCTCCCTTAAAGCCAATGTAGGCCATCCAGTTATGGCCAATCATTGCAAAAACTACAGCCAATAGAGGTATAAATTCATGGCTGGAGAACCTGGTACCAATAAATGCTGCAGCCGCTCCCTTAGAGAAATCAGCAACTCCTACCAGCACCCCTGCGAATTTGCCCACGCTGGAGAAAGTATTCATCCCTCCCACATTTTTGCTTCCTGCATACCTGACATCTATACCCTTAATTTTTCCGGCAATGTAGGCAGAAGGGAAGGATCCTGTAAGGTAAGAAATTATTAGGATAAGAAATAAATTTAGCCAGAAGTTTTTAACTATCAATATTCCCCCCAGCATATTTTATTATTCAATTATACATTTTTTCCTTATAAAATGTTAGAATCTTGGTTCTAGTTATCAAAATTTTATTTTTATGGTAAGAAAGAATACCTTAGTTGATATAACTATATATATCTCCTTTATATTCCTGGGGATGTACCTGTCGGCATTCCAGAGATCTTTAAATGATATTAGCGCCTATTATAATTTTATGGGTACTTTCAGAGGTATCCTTATTACTAGTCACTTTGCAGGATTTCTGATAATGCCGCTTATATCGGGTGAGATAGCAGACAAATATGGCAGGAAAATAATATCCTGCATTGGTTTTGCCTCATTTTTCTTAGGGCTGGTTTTATCCATACTTACCAGGAATATATATTTATATATTTTTGCCATTTTTCTAATCGGGGGTGGCTTTGGGGTAATTGAGGGAATTATGACCACCATCCTGGTAGACCTAAACAAGGGCAAGGAAAATTTTGTAATAAATCTTTCCCAGGCTTTCTTTGTCCTGGGGGCTCTGACAGGCCCGTTTATGGTTAGCTTCTTTATAAGCAATGGTTTCGGCTGGAGAAATATTTATTCTATTTTTGCAGCAATTTCCTTTATCTACATAATATATTTTTCACTTATATCCTTTAAGAAAGCTACCGTTAAGGTTACTAAATTAAAAGGTATAATAGTGCTAAAACTGTTAAAGCAGCCGGTTTTGGTGTTTCTGGCGCTAAGCATCTTAATGTATGTGGGAATTGAGCAAGGCATTGGATTCTATATCACTACTTATATCCAGGGAGTAACAGAATCTGAATTTATCCCCAGTTTAATCCTGTCTGGCTTCTGGGGCTTTATGATTGTAGGGAGGCTTTCCTGCAGCTATTTAAGCAAATATTTTGACATCAGGAAAATAATTATATCGCTCTCTATTTTTTCAGGGGTAGCAATTATATTTATAATAGCAACCAAAGGATATATTCTTCCCGGAATAGGGTTCTCCCTTCTGGGCCTGGGGCTTTCAGGCATATGGCCACTGATAGTTTACCTGGCAAGCAATAATTATAAATCCTATGCAGGGACTGCCGTGGGCATAATGATGTCATCAAGTGCTTTGGGCGGAATGATTATACCATTTCTCTCTGAGGCAGCTGGAAACATTTTTGGGGAAAATATCGGTGTAGGTACCTTTCTGGTGCCAGTTGTAATTATAATTATATCCCAGATTATAATTATTAAGTTTAAA
>CAYREF010000096.1:0-2309 GCA_964423265.1 uncultured Actinomycetota bacterium | reverse complement strand
AAGGGGTGAAACTAAGATATTAAAAGTTGCATCTTTTCCTTTGTTTTTAAAAGCAGCATCTAGCCTAAAGCTTTCCATTGATACATCTTCTAAACCGCTGGCCAGCTTTGCTGCCTTCCTTTCATCGGTTATAGCTTTTTTAAAAAGAGTTTTAATTTTTTGGACAGTCAATTTTTCTTCGGAACTATACAAATGGCCGGCGCCCAATAAACTATTCATGGCGCTATTGATTTGTACCGTATGTTTTCGGCTGTTTACAGCCAGAACAGGATCTTGTGATTTTCCAAAGTATTTTCCAAACTCAGACATTTATTTACTCCATCCGTAGAATTTGCCGGTGGCCCAGAGGTCATATTCACTTATATTTATGCTATCGTTTAGGAGGGCGCCTTCCGGGCTTAGTTTTATGTTTGTGGGATGGTTGTTATTGATTTGTGATAGGAAGGGTTTTAGGTCAAATATTTTTATAATTCCGTTATTGAAGTATACCAGGATTGTTGTGGCGGTGTTGGTCTTTACAGTTTCTATTTCTGGCATTAAAGACATAGTTTTCTCTGAGTAAATTTATGTAAATACTGATTGAAATTCTATGTCTAATATAATAACAGAAATTGGCGAGGTTACGATAGGGGAATTGTTAAATTTTTAGAAAAATTTTATGTTTTTAGAATTTTTATAAATAAGAGGCTCTGGAATGGCGTGTAAGGGGAGAAGATGGGATGGACATAGGTTTCATTTATGGCAGATTTTGATGGGGTGGTTGATTTTGTAGAGGAATAATAAAAGAAATAAAAAACTTATAGAGAAAGCCGGGTACTATCCGGCTTTCTCTTTTTCAAAGCAGAAATTACTAAACTGTAAATATGCTTACAGTTCTATCTATAAGTAAACAGGTTCCCCTTATTTTGCAGTACCTGTAGAATATAACTTATTAAAGGCACTAGAAGCTATAAATATTTACTATTTCAGGCTATATTTATCATTTTAGATAAACTGAATACTATTCTTCCAGTAAAGGTTCCTCCTCTTCGGCTTCCTCTTCTATTTCCGGTTCAGTGGTTGTTGCAGGCGGTGCTTCAGAATCATCTAAATCTTTTTGAAGGTCGCCTAAATCTATTAGTGGAACTATGCTATCAGGCAATATGCCCCAGCTTATGTTTGGAGAAAGCTTCTGTATAAACTCCAGCTGTATAATCTCTGGGTATTCTCTTAGTGATTCACCCTTGATGGTAATTTGCTCAGCCTCTGCTTCAGCCCTAATTATGGTTTGTTCTTTCTTTATCCTTTCCTGCTCAAGCACATTTTTTTCAAGCTCTATCCTTTCTTCGGCAATCTGCTTTTCTTCAAGCACATTGAAGTACTCGCCGGTAAAATCAATTTTTCTTAATAGGAACTCGTCCATTATAATCCCATTTCTCTCAAATATGGGCTTGAGAGTTTCTGCAAGCTCTGACTGTACCACAAAAACCTGCTCTGTGTAGAGCTGGAAGGCAGTATATTTTTTAGGAATATTTCTGGCAAGGGATCTTGCTTCTGCTTTTACCACTTTTTCCACCAATTCATCCATAGTTCCAATATTGTTTAGGACCCATTCTGCCTGTTGGCCGTCTATGGAAAACCTTATAGTATATTTTAATTGCACCTGCTGTCCGTCAGAAGAAGTGGTATCAACCGAGTAATCAGTGTAACTTGCCCGGCTTGCTTCAGGTTGGTCACTGGTCTCATATGTAACCTGCCTGGTAGAATAATTTACCGTGTTCTGTATAAAGGGAACCTTAAAATGAATGCCTGGCCTAAATGTAACTCCCACAGTTTTTCCAAACTGGGTCAGCACTTGCACATTTCCTGCCTGCACAATGACAATAGCGTTTAAAAGAACAATCAGGGCAACTACAAAGATAATCACCCCTATTATAATTTTAGGTATTAGCTTGGGTGGTGGTTCCATATTTTTTCCTTTCTGTCGTGTTAAAGTAATAATATATTAAAATACCTTTTTCCCTAGGCAGTTGTACAAGTATACAATAATTTTATTAATAGTGCACAGGTACAACTTGCTATTATTTTTGAATATCTGAACTCTGAGACCACTATGCTCTGGTAAAATTTATTAGTAGGATGTAGTTAGCTCAGCTGATTAAAGCGCTGCATCGCCATTACAGTCAAAATGTTTATTATAAATGCTATTAAATATATTCACCAAAAATGGATGGGTACTGGAAATATAAATTAATAAATTATGTAATAGCAAATAATATTAAATCTAATACGGGCAATTTTGCTATTGAAAATATAAGCAATATAATGAA
>CAYREF010000095.1:0-2476 GCA_964423265.1 uncultured Actinomycetota bacterium | reverse complement strand
ATCTTGCTGGTTTTTATTTAGATAACTCAAAAGCTTATTATGTTCTGCTAAGGAAATATTTAGCCCATGTTCGCCACCTACACCATGAAACATGATGACTAATAAGGTTTGTTCTTTTTTAGCTTTTTTTACCAGTTTAATCAGTTTACCCCCTGAACCATCCTCTATTCCATAAGCTCTGATGTTTAATAAATCAACTTTATTGATATAATTCATACCTGGCGTTGTTCCTCGTGCTGCAACAAAATCCTTTTTCAATAAATTCATATAAAATGTATCTGCAACTAATTTATCTCCACAGGGATAAGCAAAAGTCCTTTTCTTTTTCCTGTCTGTGGCTTCTAATAAAGTGTTTGCCAGTTTTATTTCGTCCGTAATCCTTTTTACTGTATAGTTATTGAGATCATATTCAGCTTTTACCCAATCATTTCCTTCTACCCTGCTATTACATGGATGAAATAAAGTATGATTGCCCAATTCATGCCCATTAGCAGCGTTAGTTTTCCAATCATTCAATCTAGCCTTATAAAAAGGAGCATTGCCATAAACATAAAAAGTACCGGTAAAACCAAATGAATCCAATGCTGGTATTACCTTGTCCAGATGAACGCCTAACGCATCATCATAAGTAAGGGAAACTGCACATTTTTTACCTCCCCATGGATTTGTCGTATTTCGTGTTTTTGAATTATCCGGCATATCCAGACTCAAAAAGATTATCATTAAAAAGATCAGTAAACCTGAAATATATTGAATATTTGCTTTTCTTTTTGGCATCTCATTATATATAAATGCACCACTGCATTGAATAAAGACATAGGAAATTACGAATCTTCACTCCAATACAGTAGTGCAAATTTTTTTATCCTTGCAAATATTCCTGTAATTTTTCTTGCAATTCTGGACTAGCCTGAATGGCTGCGGATATCTCCTGATACCGGGGAACTGTTAATCCTTCTTCTGTTATTTTCTCTTGCATTTCTTGCTGAGCTTGCCCTTGTATCTTTTCAAGTTCTGTTGAGGCAGATTCATACTTTTTTATTTCCTCATTACTAGCATCAACTTCCTGATTTGGGTCTTGCTGAGCTTGTAGGAGTTGATTGAAGCGCTGGACGTCTAATCCCTCATCCTTAATAGCCTTAATCATGTTTTGCTGTGCTTGTTGGTCAACTCTTTGTACTTGCTGGTAAGCGGAAGCAAACTTTTTGAACTCCTGATCAGTTACCTCTTCTTCGGCTTGGGCAAAAACACCCATGCCGCAGATAGTGAACATCATAATTAAACTTGTAATTTTTTCTACTGTACGCATAATAATTAATTTTTATATTTAACAATTGATGTTTCTAATTATTTAAGTTGCTCTTGAATCATCTTTAACTTCTCTTGTAGTTCAAGATTGTTTTGTAAAATCATAGCAATCTCCTCGTAGCGGGACACAGTTAAACCGGATTCGGTTATTTTCTCCTGTATTTTTTGCTGAGCTTGCCCTTGAATTTTCTCAAGTTCACGAGTGGAAGCATTATAATTTTTCATTTCTTCCTTACTTGTAGCGTTAATTTCTTGCCCAGGATTTTGCTGAGCTTGTTGAATCTCATTAAAACGTTGAACATCCAGTTCATTTTCCTCCAATTTATTAATCATCCTCTGCTGGAATTCCTGGTTAATAATTTGCACTTGTTGTGCTGCATCAGCAAATTGTTCTAGCTCTTTATCACTTACTTCGGTTGCTTGTGATGGTTGCTGGAATGGATCAGGGTTTTGTTTTGAACGTTCAGGCATTTGCTTTTGTTCCTCCTGAGGAATTTGTTCATCTTCGTTACTTTTTTGTTTTTTATTATTACTTTGATTGCAACTCAAGGTAATAATCATTAGAAAAAAAATTAAATAATTTACTACTTTCATAATTTACTTTTTTAATTTCAAAAAAAATACTTTAACTATTATAACAACAAAAAACTTGCAATCTTTATTATTCAAGAAAAATAATTTTAACGAATTTTAAGGTTTTTTAACAGATTTCTGTTTTTATTCAGACAAAATCATGTATGATATGAACAAAATCTGAAATTAAGTGTATCAATATTTATGTTTGGATTTCATGATGTTGTTGGTGTTCTTTACACTTGCTGGCAACGGATAGCCATAGCAACTGTGCCGACGATAGGAGGCATGGTTGCTGATGGCATGTTGCCATGCGTTAATTATTCCTATTTATCAGGTTTACAATTACTTTTATCATTGTGTCTTTTTCTTCAGGTTTGCTAACCGCTATCATCAGAGTCAGTGCAACTAAGGCATTATCTGCAATACGCTTATTTCCTTGACTATCAAACAACAATCCATTTCTCTCTAAAAAATACAAGAATAAAAAAGCTGCTATCCTTTTATTACCATCTGAAAATGAATGATTTTTTACTATAAAATAAAGTAAATTAGCTGCCTTTTCCTCAATACTGGGATATAGGTCAATACCACT
>CAYREF010000094.1:0-2513 GCA_964423265.1 uncultured Actinomycetota bacterium | reverse complement strand
TTAAATCCCCGGATTCAACGGAGCTTGCCCCATATAGTAAAAGAGGGATATTTATTTTTTCCCTAATTTCTTTTAGCAAGTTAAAATCAAGTGGCATCTTTTTTTGCCATGCAAGTGCGCCTGCCCGATATTTACAGCCAGCGCATCTATCCGGATTTTTATTCCAGGTTCCAGCATTCAAAATAACCAACTGTATACCTCCCTTTTGTACATTTTCCACCATATTATCAAATCTTGCTAAACTCATTTTTGCTCCAAAATATCTCTTTCTTTTATTCCAGCCTCCTTGAAAACTTACTGGCACTAATTTCCCTGTTTTCAACCATTACTTTTTCCAATTGGATTATGTTATCTTTTGTCGCTATATCTATTCTGGTATCGGATATACTTACCACTGTTCCAGGTTTTTTGTTTGTTTTTTGATCAATTATTTTTGGGCTTACCAGAAATGCTTTTTTCCCTATTTCGGTAAAACACCTTTCGGGAGTAATACTAATCCACCTCTTTACATCTTCTGCCTTCCTATCCCAGCTGATTCTAAAATCGTCTTCTGTGGTGGAGAAATAATATGATGCATTTTCCCTAGACTGGAGCTTTCTTTCGACCTTATGGGCTGAAAAATCTATAACCAGTCTTCTAACCAGTGGAGATGACTTTTTCATTATTCTTTCATACAGGGTAGAAACTGTATCATCCTTTTTAATTTTACTTTTTTCCGGTAATAAATGCCCCCTTCATCCAAATTTTCATCCATCTCATGTATGGTAAGGCCTGAGTATCTTTCACTATTCCTTAAAGCCCAAAACACCGGGTGCCTGCCCCTGTAAACAGGAAGCAGAGAGGCATGGAAATTTACTGCGGGTTGCGGTATTTCAAGTATCCTGGTGGTTAGCTTAAGCGGATAACCAATACAGACAAATAATTTTGGCTTTAGCTGTTTTATTTTCTGTAAAAACTCTCCACCGGTTAAATTAGCCGATTCAAAAATCGGCACTCCCTTCGCCGGCAAGTCCTGTTAAAAGAGCTATATTTACTGGATGGGTTAGTAGGCCTGCCTGGACTGTTTGCCCGGCTATTATAGCTGCAGAAGTTTTAACCAGGAGGCTGTAGAGATAATTTGTAAAATCGCTGGTGCAGTTGTCAAAAAAACGGTGCGGGCGCTTACTGTTTTTACCTGTCTTCCCCTTCCGGAAATGATAAAGCTTTCTTAAAGGATAAGACCCTCTCCTCTAGTGGTTTTTCTATTGCCATCCTTTCAATGCTTGATCCCAGCTGAATTCCATGGCAATCTGTATTGCCCACTATGTATTTGCCATCCTCAGGATTTACCAGGGCAGCTCCATGGACAAGTATTATAAGATCTTCTTTTATGCTTTTAGCAATCCTGAAATGTTTCTGGCTCCTTTCAGCCATCTCTTCCAATGAACTTCCATCCTGGTAACCAGTTGACCCTCCCCTGGTTATTCCAGCATGAAAAATGAAGATATCAGGTGAAGCTTCCGTTATAAGTCTTTCTGTATCCTCTTCACTGAAGGCATAACCAATAGAGACCATATCCAAATCCCTTGCCATTTTCAGCATTTCAATTTCATGGCTATACCCCAGCCCTGTCTTTTCCAGGGTATTTCTAAATTCTCCTTCAAACCATGTAACAGTAGGAAAATTATGCACCCCCGAAAAGCCAATCCGTCTGCAATTTTCTAAAAACAATCCCATATTCCTCAGAACATCAACACCATTCAGCCCCGCTATTACCGGCACTTTTTTTACTTGCGGCAGGACTTCCCTCCTGCCCATCTGGTATACCATATCATTAGCGTCTGCCATGGGAAGCATTCCGGCAAGAGAGCCATACCCCTGCATCCTAAAATAGCCGGTATTATAAACTCCTATTATGTCTACTCCCCCTTTTTCTATAAATTTAGCAGCAATCCCGTTACCGGCACCGGTCATAACAATTGGTTTTCCTTTTTTTATTTCATTCCATAGCAACTGTAAGAATTCCTGTCTTGGATATCTCTTTGCCATAGCTCCTCCTAATTTTTTTGCCTCTTATTTATCAATTTAACAAGGTTTTTAACTGCATATTCAGTAAATGCCGCATCCTCTATATGGGTATCCACTTCTGCTATTTTGATATTTGGCCGCAATTTAGATTTTAATTCTTCTATAAAAGCCCTATTTGCTTCCGGGTCATAGAATCCCCCTTCCACAGCATACCTGTCAAAACCTTTCAACGGCACCATAAAGAAAGCTTCATCTTCTGTAAAGTTAAGCCGATCTGCCACTTCCCTACCTCCCCCCACCTCTGCCATCTCTTCTTTATTAAGCCTGAGGTCAGTAATTTTTGGGCTATGACGTATAAAGGTCCTGCCCTGGTATTTTTCGGGGACAGTCTCAGGCTCTTTAACACTAAAACTTCAATTGTACCAGGACAGATTACCTGGGAAATTCCCAGCTTGCCCGCTGTCTTTAGCCTTTCCTCTCCTCCAGCCAGAAGTACCCCATACATT
>CAYREF010000093.1:0-2543 GCA_964423265.1 uncultured Actinomycetota bacterium | reverse complement strand
CCACCCTGGTTTTAAAAGCAGGGCTGTAATTTTTCTTCATGTTTTTCATAACTATATCTTACCCCCTTTACCCTATCTATATCTTAGCTCATTTTTTGTTTAGTTTTTGGGGGTAATTATAAACATAAGTGCTTCTATTCTGTGGGGTAGCTTTAAATATACGGGTGCAGCTTCAAACACACTTTTAAACTGCTGATGTCTTTTTTCAATATAGGGCTGGAATTTATACTTTTCAAGCACATCTTTAGCCGAGAGGACATCGGTACTTATGTTGGTAATTAAGGGAAACATACCATCGGTAGCAGCAACCTCTGCTATTTTGGTAGCATTGGGCATGGCTTCAAAAGTAGGTTCTCCTGTTCCTTGCAGACGCCTGTACTGTGTTCCTGCGACCTATGTGCCGACTGCCGCCTGGACAGTAGGTCAGGTTACCTCCAGACTTATCCTAAATGTTCCGCATACATTTAGTTTTGACAGTATTGTTCCCACTTACGACACATCTTCAGCCGTTTACTTACGTTCAGCTCCACAGCACATACCTGACTGATTATTTTCAGCCTTTTCCTAACCCGCTCAATACCACCGCTTTTGACGGCAGCACCTGTAGGCGGTTTGGAACCAGTACCTGAATCCCGGTTTCGGGGGGCCTTCCCCCATCATCTACAAAGCAGAAACTGAAACGCCCGTTCCAGTTCTTCCAGGACACAATGCGGAAAATAGGTTTAAATGCTTCCAGGAAATTATTAGCGCTTTTATACAAAAGAGCAATGGCCTCACAATCTTTTGGGGTTATGCCTACTTTATCACATAAATCCAAATACGATTTAATATCTTTTTTTTCATTGTAGATAATTTTTAGAATCTCTGTATTTTTTCTAACCTGGTATGGATATTCATAAATCCTTTTAACCTCTTTAGGGTTTTCCAAATTATAGACCTCCTCAAAGCGGGATTTTATAGCTGATTCAAATATTTCTAACTCTTTACTGCCAAATATATTAACTATAGATTTTTCAATATTATAGCAGAAACCATATTCATCATTTTCAATCCATGCTAATACCTGTCTTATGGTTTCTCTTGGATCACATTTTACTTTCTGCCGGGCATCAATCCAGGAGCAAAACAATTGTTCGAAAAACAATCCCAATTCACCGCTAGAATCATCTATCTCTTCTGCTTTTTCATAACAGCCTGAAAGAAATATTTCATATAAATAAACATTTTGTTTAGCTTTTCCATGTTGAAGAAATGAATCAATTTTAGTTTGCACTTCTCCTAATCTATAGACAAAATCCCCCACCCAGCTATAAGGGATAAATGTACCCCAGTCCAGTGCTTCCTCTATTTGTTTAACTGACTCTTGTCTTATTTTTGCCATATAACCATAACTCTTTCGGTTATTCGGGGGCATCCCAGCCTGGAAAATTTTCCTTTATAAATTCCTTCATCTCTTCTATATCATCTGGGTTTGTGCAATGTTTTTCCCATGTGCTAAAGACTTCTTCAAAAAAATGGCCAGGAGCATCCTCGGCTCAGTTCTTAAATTCATTATCTGACTCTTTTTCAAACTGATATATTCCCTCCAATATTCCCATGCAATATTTCTTTGCTTCTTCATTCATTTTAAGATCCTGGCGTTTCTTAAGCTCATCTAAAAATGGTTCTATCGCGTCCCCAAACATTTCCCAAGCTTTTTCCCCTGAATCTACGTACCCGTATCTTGTAGGGCCGGACTGGTCCCAGACATCCTCTACCTTAAGGGTATCCAGGTCACAGAATACTTCACCAGCTATCTCTTCAACTGTTACTTCATTTAAATACTTTAAGGCAACCTGTTCAATTTTTTTTAAAAGAGAGGCATTTTCCCTGGCAAGCCTCTTTAATACAGCCAACCCGTCTTCAGCATTAATTTTATCTAAAATATTTAATTCTGGCTTGTTTTCCTTTTCTTTGTTTCTATTCACCAGCATTCCTTTCTATTACATAAATTTAAATAGAAGCAATGCAACCTAAAATTCCAGACATAGAAGCCCAGCGCCTATCTAATTATAAACAATTCATGCTTGCCCATTAAACTTTTTTCTTAATCTTTGTTCCCCCTATATTTTTGATACATTTCCTGGATCCATAAAGATACCGGATTTTTCCAATTTTCGCTCTTGTTGGGAATATTTTTTATAAGTTTTTTAGGGTTTAAACCCATTTCTTTAGCCATTCTTACCGTCTCCCTACTTAATCGGCATCTCTTCTTGGCTTTTTTCCATTCAATATCCCGTTTATTTTTGTTAACCACTATACCTCCCTCTATCTTATTAGTCCGCATGTTTAAAAATTAACCATATGCCAAGATATCCCCTGCCCCATTCATGTTTTTTATTCCATTTTCTTTATTTAATTTCATTTTTAGCACTAAATATATATTACCCCAAAACTATATTCACGGTAGGACCCTAATTGTTTTATTAAAAAGTAACAATTGATTAATATTACTACATCTATAGGACAATTGGCAGGAAAGCTATCAAAAATATTTTTAATTA
>CAYREF010000092.1:0-2546 GCA_964423265.1 uncultured Actinomycetota bacterium | reverse complement strand
CGGATTTATAAGTTTGCTTATATTTTTAATTATTTCTGGTAAGATAAAAAAAATATTTGTGCTTCCAGGCCGTGACTTATTTTTATCTTTAGGTTTAGGTGTATTTGGATTTTTCTTCTATCAGATTTTAACCTTCAGTGCCCTTGCGCGTATCCCTGCTTCCATGAATGCTGTCCTTATTTCTACAAATGTAGTATTTATTGCTCTTCTTGCAGCTTTAATTCTTAAAGAACGCATTCGGCTCATGCGTATTATAGGCATAGGGGTTGCACTTTTAGGTGCTGTATTTATAGCTTTTAACCAGGGTTTTTCATTTGAAGGTAGTGTAGACTTGACTGGATGTATTTTTTCACTACTTGCTGCTTTCTCGTTTGCAATATATTCGGTTATTGGGAAAAAGATTTTAGTTTCTAATGACCATTTAATCATAGCTGCCCTTGCAATATTTTCAGGAGCCGTATTAATAACTATACTTACTGCTTCTACTGTGGGTTTTTCTGAAATATTTAATGCAGGCTGGCAAGTATTTCTAATCATGGTAATTCTTGGTCTTACTATGATTGGGGTTGCCTATCCGCTTTGGTTTAAATGTCTTAAGGCGCTTCCTGCATCACATATCTCAATTTTCATATATCTTACACCTGTTTTTGCAGTAATTCTTTCACTTATACTTTTAAATGAACGCTTTTCCTGGTTGTTTTGGGTTGGTGTTGTGTTTATTATGTGGGGCATTTTTCTTACAAATAAATTTAATTCAAAAGGATAAATATAGGATGCTAAAAAGTTTAAAATAAATTTAATGGTTTAAGCCTGTCTCCTTCTTTTATAAAAACCATACCTGCTATTTATTAACCATCTTATTTTTTATCATTATTAACAATATAATCTGAAGCATATCTGGTTTTTTTAAACTAATTATACGAGAATTCTGGGGTTTTATTCTTCTGTGCTCTTTTGTGTCTTTGCCTAGACCATCGATATTTGTGGACATATGCCCTAATTTAATTTATATACTTAAATATACTCTACTGAAGTCAGGACTTTTTTTACATCTCTAATTAGAATTTCGGTTTCCCTTTTTCATTTCCTACATATATATAATGGAGGTTGAGGTTTTTGCTTCCCCCATATACTTCTGTCATAAATGTAATTTTTACAAAAGGTTTTTTCCTGGATAAAAATCACTAACCAGCAAATCTTTCCTCAGTTCTTTCTATAATAACTAAAAAGAAATCTGAAGTTAATAATCAGTTGCTGAAAGGTCTGCATGCCCAAGATAAATACACAAATATGGTATACAATACGCTGACATTCTTTCCTTATCTGCATATTTATAGGAAAATTTTTATTAAGCAAAAAAGTAAAAGGCAAATAATAATGGACTGGATAAAAATATTTTCGGGGGCCTCACCAAAATCATAAAATTGATTATGTTGAAGAATTTAGGGGAAAAATTAATGGTTATGGGATTGAATGGAATAAAAAAAACCAAAGGAATTAAACTATTCAGGAAAACTTACCTAGGAAACAAAGTCAGTATTATAAATAAAGAGAATTATATAGAATTCCTTGGCTAACCTGCATAACTACTAAATACTGCTTCCGGTATCTTTATATTACTTTTAGCTTACTATAATCTTTGCTAAATATTCTGAAAACTCATATACTTCTTTTCCTAATAAAGATGATAAATAATCCTTGACTTTTGCATTTAAGGTGATCGCTATATCTACACCACTAAATTCTACTTCACCAGCTATCCTTTTTAAAATCTTACTCATGCTGGCTTCTTTGCCATTAAATATAAAGGCTGCCTCACCTGTGGGAAGCATGGTGTTCCTATTAAATTTAAGTTCTATAAAATTACCCCCAAATACCTTTTTTAATACTTTTCTGGGCCCTTCAGATAATCCTGCAAACCTGGTAAGGTATTCTGAATCTATTAGTGTAGCTTTCTTTTTAGATTTTTTAAACTTAAGCTTTGAATCCAGGATAAATTCACTTATATGCATCACCTTTGTCAATTCAGATAAGTCAAAACCCCATCCTGGATAATCCTTTGTAAAAGCAGAATATGATAAAGGATCAGAAACAACCAATAATTCAGGCTTAATTTTTCTTATTCTTTCATATAAAATCTTTGCCCGCTCAATTGCCTCTTCCCTGTATCCAAGAAGGTATAGCATTTTTCCGCTTACAGGTTCATTTTTCATAATTCTAAAACACCTTCCAGCTGCTTTTGTTATTTTCTTTGCAGCTTCTGCAATATATTCTTGGTAAAACCTTATATCCGGCCCCATGTAATATAAGCTGCTGCAATCTTTATCATAACTTATATTAATAGGCTCTAATTTTTTCCCGTAATAAGGGTGTCCGTTTCCCAACAGGGATTCCTTTATTTTCTTAACCCTTTCCGGCTCCAGGTCAAGTGAGGTTATGTCAAACCTGGAAGCCTTGATAGCTTCAGGCAGGTTAAGATCACCTTCACAATGGGCCCAGCAGGAACCACATAAAAAACAATTATAAAGGGCATTTACTATATCTTC
>CAYREF010000091.1:0-2551 GCA_964423265.1 uncultured Actinomycetota bacterium | reverse complement strand
GACATATCTAATCTTTCATTTTTTTTCACCTATTGTTTGGTATACTATAATAGACAAAAATAAAAGTTTTAAGGTTATGATTTCAAATTCATTGTTTTTAAAAATATTTGATGCTGCCAGCATGCAGAGATGGAATGACCAGATAAAAATTGTAGAATTCAGTGAGCTGGATAAACAGGCACAAAAGATGGTAGTCGCATATATCCTGGCAAAATTTGAAAGTGAGAAAAATAGTGAAGTTGATTGGATAAAGATAATAAAGATCGGTCTTTTTGAATATTTTCAGAGAATTATCCTTACAGATCTAAAGCCTCCTTTGTTTTACAGGATAAAAAAGGATAAAAAAAAGTACCATGCATTAAATGAATGGGTTTATGCAGAAATTGAACCTTCTATAAATTCTCTGGGCACGGATTTCTGCGATGAGTTTAAAAAATTTTTACTGGATACCGAACTGAATGAAAAAGAAGATATAAATAGGCAGATTTTAAATGCAGCCCATTTTTATGTTACCAAATGGGAGTTTGATATTATTGAAACTATTAACCCTAAAGGTTTCCAGATAGAAGAGATAAAAAGGGATATAAAGTTAAAACAAGAAGAATACAGGCATTTAAGCAGCATGAAAGAGCTGGTAAGCTCTGCGCAGTTAACGGATTTTGTGAATATATGTGGGCAGCTGAGGTTCCAGCTAAGATGGAGCCATCTTTACAGGGTTCCTAAAACTTCTGTGCTGGGCCATATGCTAATTGTTGCTATCCTCTCCTTCCTGTTTTCATATGTAACAGGCAAAGACAGAGTAAGTACAATTAATAATTACCTAACAGGCTTGTTCCATGACCTGCCTGAAGTACTTACCCGGGATATAATTAATCCGGTGAAAAGATCTGTTAAGGGGTTAAGCAATCTTATAAAAGATTATGAGAAGGAAGAAATGGAGAAAAAAATTTATAAGCTGATTCCCGAAAGCTGGCATAAGGATGTAAAGTTATTTACAGAAAATGAGTTCTCGGATATTGAGAATAGGAATGGCAGTATGGTAAAGGCTGCTGATGACTTATCTGCTTTTCTAGAAGCTTATTTATCCATAAAAAATGGAATCCAGAATAATGATTTTGTAGAAGCTTTAGAACATATAGAAAAAAAATACAGAGATAAAGTAATTTCCGGCATTGATATGTATTCAATTTTTAAGGGGTTCCGGGGATAGAATTTAAGAAAGAGATAGGAGTATAAGAGATGTATAAAAATTCACTACATTTCCTTCCTGACGGATTTGATAGGGATAGTTATATAATAGCTACATATTTTATAGAGCTCTCTCCTGATGAAGACATAATAAAGTTTTCTGAAACCTTGGCTGTTGATATGTCAACGGGGACCTGGACAAAGGTTGAAGGGGAAACAGAAGAGATGCGAGAAAAATATGCCGGGAAGGTCATATCTGCCTACGAGGTGCCAAATTACGAGTTTGAGCTGTCAGAAGATCTGGGTTGTAGGAGATATGTGGTCTCGATTGCAATTCCTTTTGAAAATATAGGTTCAGAAATTCCCATGCTCTTAACTACGGTTATAGGGAATACTTCGGTGATGGGAAGGATTAAACTCCTGGATATAGAATTTCCGAAGAAATACCTACAGGGCTTTTCTGGACCGAAATTCGGAATAAAAGGAATAAGAAAGCTCCTCGGGGTAAAAAATAGGCCGCTTCTTAATAACATGATAAAGCCCTGCACCGGGTTTGAGCCTAAGGTTGGAGCAAACTTTTTTCATAAAGCGGCAGCCGGCGGGGTGGATATAATAAAAGATGACGAGCTTCTATCTGAGACCCCTTATAATAACAGGATTGAACGGATAAAGCTCTATATGGAAAAGGAAAGGCAGGCTTATAGCGTAAAGGGTGAGAGAACTTTATACTGTGTAAACATTACGGGAAAAGCGGAAACCTTAAAAAAAAGGGCCCAAGATGCCATCGGAGCTGGCGCAAATGCCCTTATGATAAATTACTTAACTCAAGGGCTTTCCTCCTTTAGGCAAATAGCAGAAGATAAAAAAATCAATGTTCCCATATTAGCACATCTTGATTTTAGCGGGGTATGGTATGCAAATCCATGGGGCGGAGTTGCTAGCCATCTGGTGTTGGGAAAGCTTGCTCGGATAATCGGGGCGGACATGATAGTGTATCCCATTGACTCAGGCAAGTACAAATTGCTGGATGAAAGGTACAGGCAAATTGCATATGACCTCCTAGCTGATTATCATCATATAAAGAGGACATTTCCAATACCTTCAGGAGGGTTGGTAGCTTCCAGAGTTCCAAAAATTATTAATGACCTGGGCTATGATTGCATCCTTTCTGCAGGGGGAGGCATACATGGTCATCCAATGGGGGCAGAAGCAGGAGCAAGAGCATTCAGGCAGGCAATAGATGCAGTAATGTCTAACATGTCATTAGAAGAATACGCAAAAGACAAAAAGGAATTAACCGAAGCCTTAAAGTATTGGAATAAATAAAAGACCAAGTTTTATATTTGCAGATAAAAGTCTAGGA
>CAYREF010000090.1:0-2590 GCA_964423265.1 uncultured Actinomycetota bacterium | reverse complement strand
GGCCTTCTTAAAAAATATCAGACCGTGAATTTAAAACACTCATAGCCTTAGCCCTCTGCATGGATGAAGATGGAAACTGTTACCCTAGCCAATACCAAATAGCAAAAGACCTTGGATGCAGCAGGGAAACTGTTAATCGCAGAATTCAAAGCCTGCTTAAATTCCGCTTTAACGAAAAGCCCGTAGTAAAGTCAGTTAAGATAAGAAACAAAGAAGGAAAATGGGAAAATACCAGATATACAATACTGCCTGTTTCCCAGCTAAAAATCTTCGAAAAACCTAGTGAATCTCCCCCGACCGAAGTCGGGGACTTCTATCTTATTCTCTAAAACCGAGAGTCCAGGCTTAGCCTGGACAGCCTATCCATCACCAGACTAAAGTCTGGTGGTTTAACGGCAGACTAAAAAAGAGATAGAAGTAGAAGAAGCTAGAACCATACGTTAAACAAGAACCAATTTAATAACGTTAAGAGAAACGCTTCTTCTAATAAACATTTTTGCTTACTAAATCTTACTTTCTGCGCTTTTTTCAGTTAAAAATATTATAGTTTTCTTTCCAAAAGTTATCAATTCAGCATCTTTTGTCTATTTAATTCTTATCTATATTTTCCTACCCTTATTATAATAACCTTTGATGAAATCTCACTTAAAGCTGTAAAAAGTTTAAAATGAAGACCATACAGAGCTACCATGATATAAGCTCTTGGTTTTGCAAGTTATTTTCTTTTTCTACAATAAATAGTATATGCTGTTAACCCTTTTGCCAGGGCCATCTTCCATTCATTTCCACTTCAAGTGAAAAACTCAAGAAAGTACGTATTAGAATAATAATACCTAGAAGTACTGCACTTTCCAATGTAAGCTGGAAAATTAAAGATTTTATGATATCGGCAGCGATAAGTATTTCTAGTCCAAGCACAATACACCGTCCTACCCCGATACGAAAGGAGCGGTAAATTTTTCCACCAGCCCGTCTTTTTATTAATTCAGTAACTGCATATATTGAAGAGAGCAAAATTCCAAATACTATTATCCCCGCACTTGCATATTCGAGTATAAGTATTAGGTACTCAAACACTACCCTATTGATATTCATAAATTAAACCTATCATATAATTGAGTTATTATATTTTTTAAAATTAAAAATTTAGAATCTATTTATTTTACATTAATCCGTATTTCTATTTATGTAACAGACACCCCATAAATAGGACCTAATTTGTTCTTTATTTTGCTTTCTAGATTAACTTTATTATTAATATTTATCAATACATCCATAATTTGCTTAAAAAAAGCTACTTTAGAAAAGTTCTGGTTTTCCTCTGTTAATAAAATTAAGTCTTCTGTATTATCTAACCCTTAAATCACCTAATTTATTTTAATATGGAATAAAAACAACTTAATTTTTTAGGTTGAGTAGTTAAATTATAGTCCCAAATTCTAATACAAAGATATCCCCCACTTAAAACTATCGTTTTGGCTATAGCTTTATATACTGTTTCCAGATAAATACTATGTTTTTTCATAACCGTATTTCCAATGCTGTAGTTTCATAATATTTTATTCACCTAGAGGCAATTTTAGGCTACGCTGGTTTAGAAAGACATGTAAGTACTACCAATAAAGATATTTATACAGTTTTTTATTTTTAGTATAATAATGAGAAATATAATAGTTTTTTTATAATTTCATGGATAAAATATACGCAGGGAAATTAAGTACTATATCAACTATCTCGACTATTATAATCTAAAACCCAAATTAAACCATTTTTTCAGCCATGACAAGAATGCAGGGCCTGGCGGCTACCTGGTAAGGAGCCTTTACTTTGATAATAAATCAAACAATTCTTATTATAATAAAATAAATGGGGTAGATAACCGCAAAAAAATACCGGATAAGGATATATAACCTGGATGAGGACCCCATAAAATTTGAAATTAAAAGCAAGAGTGGTAATTTTATCTACAAGGAATCGTTCAATATACCAAAAGAAGATGCCGAGAGCATAATCCGGGGAAATTATAGCAGCCTGCTTAATTACAACAACCGGACTGCAAACAAGCTATATGCGAGCTTTAAAAAAGATAGTTTCAGGTCTGTGATAATCGTGGATTACAGAAGGGATGCTTTCTACTGCAGAGCCAGCCTTTCCTATCTGTTCTTTTGCAAGGGCTAGAAGTGTGCGTAGCTGTATCTTTTAGAAGTTTTTTAGCCTTTTGGGAGAGTAGTACACTTTGGCAATTGATCTGGCTTTTTTTATAACTTTGGTTTTTGCCATATCTTTTTTGTATCTAACTTTCTGGGTTACTGCAACTGCTTGTTCTATTACTCTGGATAGAAGGCCTGTCTCTGTAGGATATTTTATTTTTTTTCTAAGGAAGTGGTATCTGTAAAAAGGTATTTGCCATCTATTATCTTTTTATCTACAAGCTCACCGGTTAAGGCATTAAGTATTGCCTTTATTTTCTTTGAACCAAGCCTTTTTCTTGCCTTTACAAGGGTTAAGTGATCTATTATTTTTTTACCTTTCCTATTTGCATCTGCCACCTCACCGCAGGAGAGACCGCAGAAATGCATATATGCATTAT
>CAYREF010000089.1:0-2781 GCA_964423265.1 uncultured Actinomycetota bacterium | reverse complement strand
GGTCTGGCCCTGATCCAAATATTTTTATACTCTTGTTAATGTTTATAGTATCGGAAATATAATAAGTGCCAGGATCAAGGAATATTGTAGAACCTGGTGGAACTGCCTCCACAGCTTCTTCTAGATTTCTATAATCTCCACTTCCATCTGGATTAATTGTTACCGATACTGGTTCTGTGGGTTCTGTTTCTTCTAAATCTTCTTCTTCGGGTTCAATACTGGTGGTACTAACTTCATCTTCATAATCTTCAGACTCTTCCTTCCGCACTTCATTTGTTTCATTTTCAGGAATCTCTGAAACTGTATCCTGGATATTGCCTTCATTAGTTTGGGCAATCATTTCCTCTGAAGGTTCAAACTCCACCACCCAGTAAATAAGGTCATCATAGTATCTTATCCACCTATCTTTTTCTTCATCAAAATAGTAGAATATCATACCCTTGGAACCTGGTTTTTTGCCTCTAGGCTTTCCGTCTATGCATACTGCATAAACTTCTAACCTGCTAGTGCTATTGGGATTTAAGCTTATAAGGTCTCTAAATGCATCATGCATACCGCTGTTTATATCATCCATTACCCTTGATGCTAGATAATCTGCTCCTTTAAGGGCTACTGCAGGTGCACCAGCAGATGCATCCAGTGCTAGAAGCCCTATATCTTTGCTAAGATCGAAGGTATCATAGATTATAAGGGAGTAGGTGCCTTCCTCATTTGCTGTATATTCAAAGGCTTCAGAGGCTACAGCTTCTATCAAGGCTTCTGCAATTGCTTTTTTGGTACCGTCAATTGCAGCAATGGCTACAGAGGATAGCTTGGTTATGCCATTTAGGTATGAATTTAGGCTATGGCCAATTTTTGTAAGAAGTGAAAACTTATATTTAGTTACTGCAGATACATCAGAAGGTTTAAAATCTTTATCTAGGTCATCTTTTATATCACCTGGAAGCCTTGAATAAGATATTCCTGTAGTGGTAGTATCAATTCCTACAGACTCTACCACATTATAAACTGCATCTCCGGTTTCTTTTACCATAGCCCAAAAGGATGAGAAATGCTCTACAGAGACGTTAACTGTATTATTTTCTATATCTACAAATCCACCTTCAACAACTTCCCAACTGTTATCTTTTTTAGTGGCAATGTATATGTTTTCTTCTCTGCAATCCTTGGGAAGCTTGCCTGGGTCATATTCTATGGTAATAAGAACGGGATTTTTAAGCTTATCTTTTGTAGTAATATCATATGCATCTCCGATACCTTTGGAGCCCTCTGGTTCACCGGGAAGGTTTCCAGTAATTTTTTTTTAGTGAGATGTTTGGAGGTTTCTTCTCTGATTCAGGAGGTATGTATATTTCAATTCCATCAGCAGAAACTGTAGAACCTAGATTGGAAGTCTCTAACTCTTCTTCTTTTATCTCTGCTTCTGAGACCTCATAAGAAGGTGCCTCTTTTTTGCTACAACCGGTGGCAGTTATTAAAAAAAATAGCAGTAGAATTAAAATAAAAATGGAGGCAAACTTAACGGCATTAGATTTCATTTTTTACCCCTTGTTTTTTAATAAATAATTGCAGTGGAATAAGTTTTTATTCCAGTTATTCGGCAATTAGCAGGGATTCTTATTTTTTTTAAACCATATCTTCGTTATATCAAAAAAAGTGAATGCCTTAAAAGAAACCCAAGTATTAGGAGCTGGTAGAAATAAAAATATAATATAATAAAAGCCATTATTTTTATTTACTAAAAAATCAGATAAGGGCTATAATGAAAAGATTATTTATTTTATTAACAATAGTAACAATTGTTTCGATAATTATTTTTACTGGCTGTGGTAATAAAAATTCTAGCCCTTCACAGTTAAGTCAAAAAGAACCAAGTGAAAGTACAGAGCATGAAAAGGCCGAGTCAAGCAGCAGCAAGCAAGAGCAAATGGTGCCAATGGTGACAATGAAAAAAGCTTTCGAGTTATTAAAGAAAGAGGCAAATGCAAATGACTTAAAACTTTATTCTTATAATGCTTTTAGCATAAATAGCGAAGGTCAGTCAAATAATTTTGATATTGTCGGCTACTCGCCTGCTGCTAAAAAAAATTATTGGCTGCGTGTAGATGTAGGAGAAGTTGAATTAGATGAAATAAATAATCCCGATATTGAAGGCATAACCTTCTATGACATTGATAGTTTTAAGGATAGCAAAGAGCTTGTTTCTGAGGCAATTGAAAAAGTAGGAAAATGGGATGATGAAAAGTGCTTACTTTCTATTCACCTTGCTAAAGAAGAAGCAGAACTTGGAGCGTTAAACAAAGAAATTGGCATTACTAATATAACATATCTAAAGTAATCAGAACTACCCAATTGTATTTTAAATTCTTCATTAGATCATATTAGTTAAAGTTATTATGCAGATGGTCATCTAGCACTTGGCAGTAGATTTTTAACTGAAAAAAATATTTTTAAAAAATTACTTTCTCGGATATTATTCAGAAATAAAAATAATTCAAAATATTTAACAGTCAATTTAGCTAATTCAATAGGAAGCCTTCTGCTGGTAGCCATATCGCTGTCTTTGCCATAGGAGTTTCCAATTCTTGCAGAACCGTTTTTAAAATCTTCTAGTTTACGGAGGAGTAACGCTACATGCATTGTATTTATCGGCTCTAGGCGTTTATCAAACAGTTTCCAGTCATATTTATCAAATATAAAATTTTACCAAAATAACTTATTACTATTACACTCAATAAGCCTGGTACTATTATAAATTTAAAACCAGCTTTTTATCTACTT
>CAYREF010000088.1:0-3006 GCA_964423265.1 uncultured Actinomycetota bacterium | reverse complement strand
ACGTGCAAATGCCTGATTTTACCCAGAATTTGAACCGGTATAGTTATTGCCTGAATAATCCGGTTGTCTATACGGATCCGAGTGGGGAAATTATACTTGGATTATTAAAAGGACTTGGAGATGCTATATTTAGCGGTGGTCTGGAATTTTGGAATTGGGGAGATGATTACACAAAAGATGCTTGGTCAAAAGCAGACCCATTTAAACCAGGAACAGCTGGTAATAATTCTGCAAGAATATGGAGTGGGTTATTTGCTGCTGATACAGACCAATCAGGTTGGGGGTGGCAAATTGTTTCACGTTTTACAAGAGAATTACCGCAGACTCTAATGGGTTTTACTAGCAGTCATGCTGCTAATTTATTTGGTGAAGTAGAACGTGTTGAATACTATGATGGAGCAACCGTTTTAACAGGGGGGCATAATAACTTATTCTAGGGATTAGGTGGCCCCGCAATGACTTTAGGTTCTTATATAATAGGCAATAACGAAACAAGAGCTGATCCGGACAATGCAATTTTCCAACATGAATATGGTCATGTATTACAGAGCAGGGATGCCGGGTTAAGATATTTAGGGCAATATGCTCTTCCTAGTTTATTCAGTAAAAACAATTCTGAACATTTCCATTCCGACCACCCAGTTGAACAAGATGCAAATGCAAGAGCATTCTTGCACTTTAATAAAAAGGATAATACATATTCAGGATGGGTTTTTGCTGAGAATCCGATAAATGGATATAATAGAAGCAATCCCTATGATGACCAGACTAATTTGAGTATACTAAACGGGCATATTCTTTCACCAGCAAAATGGTATGTTCCTGGTGTTTTCTCTCTTTATTATATTTTCCATTATCGAAATATTCAACCATGAAAAAACAAAAAAGTATGTTAGTTTTGATAATCTATATCCAGACACAAGTTTATATGACCCAAACCCTGCATTATCACCTGAAACAAATAAAGTATTAGCAGGGGAAACTTCAAAAAGCGTATTAAGATTACGTGGGAATTGGGACGGATATTTCAACAATCACATTCCATTAGATACACTAATGATTTTTGTTTACGATGCCGAAGTCTTAGAAAACACCACATGGGATACGGTAAAAGCAAACTATATGGTATTGAAGCGGTACGATTTGAGTTTGAAAGACTTGGAAAGCATGAACTGGACAATAACATATCCATAAAGTAAAAAAGCCTCGGGAGACCGGGGCTTTTTACTTTATAAGCCCTGCTTTTTTAAGCAGTTCAATAATTTGTTCTTTGGTAATGTTTTCAAGCTGGCTTTTGTCGTAGATGTATATGAGGTAAACCTCGTTATCTTCGGTTACAAGATAGGTGATAACCCTTGCACCACCAGACTTGCCTTTACCTTTTGAAGTAATAGCCATGCGTATTTTATGAATGCCGTGGCCAAGGTTAATACCGGAATCCGGTTGCTCTTTCAGGATTTTGGTAAGTCCCTGTAAATCGGCTTTCAGAGAAGGGTGTTTTTTAGCAAGCTTCTTGAAAAACTTTTTAAAGTCAGGGGTTGGATATACGCTATAACTCATTTAAAAAATCTTCAGCCGATTGTTTTTCAATTTTACCTTCCTGCATCAATTTAACTTGGTTAAGGCTGCCTTGCAGTTCGTTCAATGCCTTTTTATCCGCTTCCGGCACTTCCACGTAATCCAAAGTTTTAATAAACTCCAAAAAGGTACTAAATTTATTGTCGCTAATATTTAATGTTAATTGCTTCATAATTTAAAGATTTATCCTGCGTAAGCCTGTTTAGCTTTATAATCACGTATTGCGAGGTCAAGAAAGTTAATAATCATTTTCTTAGTATCCCCACCCATATCTTGTATAGCCTCAAATTTTTTGAATAGTTCCTTATCTTTTATTTGAGCAGTATCATCGCTCAGCAGAATATCAGCAGAAACCCCAAGGGCATCGGTAATAGCCTTTAATGCATTAGCAGGAGGAACGCTTGTTCCAAGCTCATACCTTGAAAGGCTTTTAACGTTTATTCCGGCAGCTTTAGAAAGCTCGTTTTGCGAGATATTTTTTTGCTGCCTTATTAATCTTATGCGCTCAATAATAGTCATAATCGAGATTTTTAATTTGCAAAATCCTTTGTTTTTTTATTATACGACAAAATTAAAAAAATATTTGATAAAAATCTCTTTAAAGCCTTGTTGTTAAATCTCGAATTATATACTTGTAGGGACAAATATGAGAAGAGTCCAGTCTAAAAAGGTCATGGGCAAAAATAAGGATTTAATCCCATATTAGTTGTTAATAAACCATAGTTGTAATGCTCTGTATTTCAGATGATCAATAACTTATTAACAAGCATTTAAGTCATTGGTAATCGGGTGGTTATATGTTCCACGTGGAGCATATTAATATGAATATCAGCGAAATAAAGCTTATATTTGTTTTGAAAGAAAAAAATACATATACTATGTTCAATGCAAACAACCAACCGGAATTATTCACCTTTGAGAGCGAGCTTAGCAAAAAGCAACGTGAATTGCTGGAGAGTTCAAAGAAGAAGTGGTTTTATTATCTAATATTATGGAATATCAAAGAGAGCGATTTCAAGGCTTTGTATTCAGATAAGGCAAGCCGTCCAAACGTGCCGGTAAACATTTTAGTTTCCGCATTGATTTTAAAAGAATTCAAAGGACTGATTCAACGCTGGTTTCCTCTAATATCAAAAAATATTCCCGCCTGTAATTACTCATTGAAGTGCTGGTACGCCTTATCAGGATACTGGAAGAAAAAGACAAACAGTTTATCGGTGAACAGTTGGGGCCATACCTGAAAAAAGGAACAGACAAATACATTTACGGTTTAAAAGCCAATCAGTTGCCCCATGAACTGGAAAAGCTGGGCAAGGTATATTACAGGGTTTTTGAATGGATGGGCAAAAAAGAACAATATCATGACAAACAAGAATTTCAGACCTCAGTAAATTCATTAAACAGCAATAAAGATACGCAAGATAGAAT
>CAYREF010000087.1:0-3358 GCA_964423265.1 uncultured Actinomycetota bacterium | reverse complement strand
TTCATAATATCCAAGGCCTGCCACCATAGAGGCATTATCCATGCACAGCCATAGCGGAGGGATATGAAGCTTAATATTTTCTCTTTTACACCTTTTCTTAAAATCTTCCCTCAGCCTGCTATTGGCAGCAACTCCACCGCTAACCAGCAAGCACCTGCAGTCATATTCTTTGCATGCATTTACAGCCTTCTCTACCAGTACATCAACTATTGCTTTTTGAAAACTTGAGACTAAATTGTATAGATTTGATTTATTTAGCAGATCCCTGTTTTTCTTAACCTTGTAAATTAAAGAGGTCTTAAGCCCGCTAAATGAAAAATTATAATTCCCGCTATCAATCATAGGCCTTGGAAAATCAATAAAGTCTGGGTCACCTTTTTTAGAAAGCTTATCTATTATAGGGCCGCCCGGATAGCCGAGGTTTAAGAATCTCGCAATCTTATCAAAAGCCTCCCCCGCAGCATCATCAACAGTATGTCCAATTTCAGAGATAGCCCAATCTTCATTAACCCTATATAAGCTTGTATGCCCTCCCGATACAATTAGTCCTATAAAATTCCCCCTAATACCAGAGCTTGCCAGTATGTTTGAATAAAGGTGGGCTTTCAGATGATTAATAGCAATCAAAGGTATGCCAGCGGCAAAGCTAATAGCTTTTGCTGCACCCACACCCACCAGCAAGGATCCTATAAGGCCTGGCCTGTTGGTAACGCTTACTGCATTAATGTCCTCTATGGTTACTCCAGCTTCGGCCAGAGCTTCCTTTATTACTACATCTATAACTTCAATGTGTCTTCTGGAAGCTATTTCTGGAACAACTCCTCCATATTTTTTATGTATCTCATTCTGGGATGATACTATATTAGAAAGTATAGATCTTCCTCCTTGTACTACTGCCGCCGCAGTGTCATCACAAGAAGTTTCAATTCCAAGTATTATTTTGCTACCATTATCCATCTTTTCCCCCAAAAGGAACAAATTCTCTAATATATACTGGTACCAGATTTTTCTCTTCTTCCCTGGCCGCTTTAAAAAATGCAGCCTTATTAAGGCTGGCCGCATCAGGGTAGGCAACACCATTCTCTAAGATAAGGCGTCTCGTGCTTTTTCCTATATCCATTAGCAGGTCCCTGTAATTTAAAAATGAATTTCCACAAACATAACAGTAGTGACCCTCAATTAAAGGCAAAAAGGATTCTTTCATTTCAGAAGCTTTGACCAAATGGTTTTGGCTAGTTTTTTTTAGGCAATACCTATGGCTGCCAACTTCAAGGCAGCATATTATTTTGTTTTTCCTTAGATTTTGCTCCTTAAAAAGTTTATAGAAAGAGATATAAAGCTCTTTATTTCTCACATCCAGAATTGGGCAGATGGCAACATCCCCCCCTTTTTTTAGTCTGGCCTCAATATCTTTGATGTTTTTAAATAATGCCCTTACAGCATAAACATCAAGCGCCGAAACTCCGCAGGATTTCTTGGCTTTTACCCAGGAAAAAGTTTTTATTATGCTCAGCCCAATCCTGGTTCCAGTAAAATCCCCCGGCCCTGTATTTGCAGCAAATACATCAATGCTTCCTAAAGAAATGCCACTGTCTTTTAAGACTTTATCTACAACTTTTATGATACCCACCATATGCTTGCGGGAATTTTTAACCTCCATTTGCGATAGCAGCTTTCCCTTAAAGGAAACTGCTGTAAACAGCCTTTCAGTTGTACTTTCAATACCCAGGATATACATGGTTTAGAAAAAACAATGCCTTTCTAATATTTTTTTTAACTTTTCCAGCTTGCTGTCCCAGTAGCCAGAAGAGCTACTGAAAGCCAGCTTCCTTTTTTGCTCTGCATCGATATCATACTTAAAATCCACTAATAGAAAATCCTTTTCTAAAAATTCTGCTAATTTATCTCCCCATTCAATGCACACAATATTTTTCCGGTCATATAAGTAATCACTTATGCCCAGCTGTTCAATTTCAGCCACCCCATCAATCCTGTATAAATCAGCATGGATAAATTTTTTTCTACCTATAGGGTATTCATTAATAATGGTAAAGCTGGGACTAGTTAGTTCTTCCTTTATCCCCAAACCAAAAGCAATGCCGCCTATAAAGGTAGTTTTTCCTCCCCCAAGTTCTCCCGAAAGAAGTATAACATCACCGGGACCTAGAATTTCTGAAAATTTTTTTCCCATATCATTAGTATTGCCGGGAGACTGAGAAGTAACTTTTAGCTTCATTTTTAAAATAACCCCAACTGCCTTGGTTTTTGTTTTTCCTGGCCATTTTGGGTAGCCACAGCCTCTTCTTCCTGGATCCTCTCTTCTAACAATTTTTCTATCTTTTTAAAATCTTCCTGCAGCACATTATATTTGGAAGGATTATAAAGGACTGCTGCAGGATGATTTATGGGTATCACTATCTTATTTTTTCTCCTAAACACCTTGCCTCTAAGCCCGGTTATGCCCTGCCTGGTATTTAAAACCAGCTGGGTGGAATGCTTGCCAAGAGTACAAATAATCTTTGGGTCAATTATTTCCAGCTGCTTAAAAAGATACCCCTTGCAGGCATTGACTTCATCCGCCCTGGGGTCCCTATTTCCAGGAGGCCTGCACTTTAGCACATTAGCAATAAATACCTGTTTTCTATTAAGGTTTATGGACAAGAGTAAATCATCTAACACTTTTCCTGCTCTTCCCACAAAAGGCTTCCCTTGCAGATCTTCGTTTTTCCCTGGTGCTTCCCCTATGAACACAAGTTCGGCACTGGTAGTGCCGCTTCCAAAAACGAATTTAGTTTTAGTCTTCCAGAGGCTGCATTTTTTACAATCCTTTATTTCATAGTAAAACTCTTTTAACTTTTCCCTTTTCCCGTTATCCAAAGATTAACCCTTCCCTTAAACAATTTAATTATTTACATTTACATTAAATTTAAAATTATTTAATATTAAACCATTAAACCATAGAAAAAATTATAAAGGATAAAATATGAAAGTTAAAATATTTCTGCCAATATTGTTAATTTTAGCAATTATTTTACTTCCAAATTGCGCTACCCAAAAGCCGGTATCCATAGAAAACATATATCTATGTGAAACCATTGAAGAAAACAATGCCCCCAAAAAGCTCCCTAATATCTTTCCAACTGATATAAAAGATATCTATTTATCCATAAATGTAGAAAACATAACCCCGGATGATAAAATTAACATAGTATGGACCTACCTTGATACTGGAGATGTAATCGATAAGCAAACTTCCAATATCGACCGCAAAGGCTCTGGCTTTCTTGGTTTTAATCTCCATATTGCGGAAGGTTTTCCTTCAGGAAACTACAAGGCAGAAGTATTTCTTAATGGAGAA
>CAYREF010000086.1:0-3442 GCA_964423265.1 uncultured Actinomycetota bacterium | reverse complement strand
CTGCACTCTATATTAATTGGGCATTCTTTTATAAGGCTGGTTTTAATTACTTTTGCTTTTTCCTTATTAAAACCTGCTAGTTTAAATTTGTCCACTTTATCCCCATGCTTTCCACCGCATATATCAACCTCTCTAAGCCTATCCCTTCCCGGGATGTTTACTGCAAATTCTTCATGCTTATTTATCAAATCCAGTGAATATTTTTGCCCGTTTATTACTATTCCTACACAGGGTATTTGCCTGCAGATATTGGTAGTCCATGCTATGGTTATTATATTATCATTAGTGCCATCACCGCTGGTAACTAGCACAACCGGCAATGGATACATTGCATTTGTAGGCTCTATTTCTTTCTTCATAACAGCTCCCTTTATATTTTGGGTATATACTCATAAAGATTTTAACAACTTAACTTAATACAATCAAGCAAAAAGATCCGCTAAAGGCCTGAATTTTTTATTAGGTTCCCGGTTATCTTGTTGTAAGCTTCCTTTATTTTACTGTTGTCCTTTATATTTTCTAGAAATATCTTTCCCTCATCAGATGATTCCATAATTTTAGTGTCAAAAGGAATGCCACCCAAGAAATCAACTCCCATATCTTCTGCCACTTCCTTTCCTCCGCCGGTTTTAAATAAATTAACTTCTTTTCCGCAATGTGGGCACAAAAAGCCGGACATATTCTCAATAACTCCTATATAGGGTATTTTTAGCTGTCTAGCAAATTGAATGCTTTTTCTTGCATCAATTATTGCTACCTGTTGTGGCGTGGTTACCACAATACCACCTGAAAGATCTGGAAGCAACTGGGCTATGCTTAAAGGTTCATCTCCTGTTCCAGGTGGGGCGTCCACTATTAGAAAATCCAGTTCTCCCCAGCTTACATCGCTTAAGAATTGTTGTATAAGTTTCATCTTAAGAGGTCCCCTCCATATAATTGGGGTATCCTTGTTTTCCAGTATGGAAGCAGTGCTCATGACTTTAAACCCTTCCACTAACTCTATTGGGTTTATTCTGTCTTCCTGCCCGGTTATCCTTCTGTTTTCCAAACCAAGCATTTTTATAACATTAGGACCGTGAATATCTACATCCAGCAAGCCAACCCTATATCCCTTTTGATGCAGATTATAGGAAAGGTTAACTGAAACCGTAGTTTTTCCCACTCCCCCTTTTCCACTAAATACCAAAAACTTGTTTTTAACCCTGGCCATGTTCTTGGCCACCTTTTCATTTTTTGTAATGTTGTTCATAAATACCGCCTTCTATTATATAGATGAAGACAGCTTTTTGCTGCCTTCATCTATATTACTTTATTATATTTTATTTTTTAAACAATTACTCCTGATCTTTTTCTTTGGACAACTCATCTATCCTAGCCTGGATATCATTTAGCTGTTGTTTTAACATATCTGCCTGGCTTTTCAAGCTTTCCATTTCTTCTTCAGGCGCAATATCTGGCGCATAATCTGGAGTTGCTCCTGCTGGCGGGTATTGGTTATATCTTTGCCAACCTGGAAGTCCAGTAGCATAATACATGTTCCTGTGACCTCTTCCCCTACCAAAACCTCCAAATGGTCTTCCTGCAAATCTTCTCCCGCCAGATGGATTCATAAAACCAGGCACACTGTAGCCAGCACAATATCCTGCAGCTCTTCCTGTCATTGGTCCTTGCCCTGCTGGTCCTGTTCCGTCTCCTCTTGGCATATTAATCAACCTCCTTTTAGTTAAAATCTTCCTCTTTTGCGTCCAGCTTTCCTGCCTCTTCCGGCACAGCCTCTTCTGGGAACCTGCCGGGTATTATAAGGGGGGACAGCATTTGATACCGGAAAAGCTCTGGCCATATTTTTACTCTGCCTTGTACTATACTTGTTAGATTCTAAAGGCATAGCACAATATCCTGCAGCTCTTCCCGTCATCGGTCCTTGTCCTGCTGGTCCTGTTCCGTCAAAACCTGGCATATTAAACCTCCTTTTGAACTATTGTTCACATTAATTATAATGAACTATGGTTCATATATCAAGGGGGTTTTTAAAATTTTTTAGAACAGTCCAAATTGGTTAATACCTGTCCAGAAAGTCATTTAATAGAAGGATACTGTATTTAGAATCCTTAGTTTTTCTATAAAGTTTTTTATCAGCAGTTACAAATGGAATATTGTATTTACCTGCCGGTGCAATATAAATACAATCATATATTGAGACATTTACCTCTTCTGAAATTTTTAAAATTTCCATGTATCCTTTAAAATCAAGCCTTACAATGATCAGGATATCAAATATATTTTTTAAAATTACTCTTACCCCTTGGTTCTGTAAAATTGGTTTTGTATTTGAAAATATTTAATAGCTCCTGTACCAAAAGTTCAGGGACAACAGGTAGTATTCTTTTTGTACAGCTTTTTCATAAATGCTTAACAATTTCTAAATTACCTTCATGTTCAGAAAAGAACCACTTAAATACAACCGACGAGTCAACTACAAAAATATTTTTCTGGGCTTCTCTTATCAGGTCAGGGCTGTTTATGTCAAATTCTTCCAAGTAGCTCATTGGTTCTTTTCTCCCGCATTCTTTTATTTCCTTCACAAAATCAATACCTTTAAAGGTTCCTTTTTTTCCTTTCTTCATCACCAATTTCCATTAATTTTTCTATAGCTTTTTCCCTTTTTTTAAAAAACATTTCCTTTTCAATTTCCTTAAAATATAGCTCAGCTACTTTTTTAAAAAAATCTGACCGTTTTCATCCTTTACTTTTCTGTATTTTTCAATTTTTTGCAAAAATGTTTCAGGCAATGATATGTTAACCACAGACATAATGACTTCTGTAATTTAATAATATTTTGTAATTATTTTATAGATAAAATATTGTGGCTCTTTTTTAAAACAGTGTTGATAACCGAACATATGTTTGCTAGCATGGTTCTCAGTTAGGTATGTTCAAAATGAGAAGAAATGGGTAATGATTTAAAAAAATACCTGTACTAACTACTTTTAAAACTCTCATCAGAAGAAAAGAGAGAGGTAATCTCTTTCCTGGAAGGGGAGAGCTCTGAAACCGGGCAGAATCTGGCAAGCATAATAGAAGAGATTAGAAAAAGGCGCTTTGCAAGTGGATACCACTGCCCCATTGCGCCAGCAGCATGGTGGTTAGATACGGTACCTACCACGGAAGGCAACGCTACCGATGCAAGGACTGCAGAAAAACATTTACCGACATAACCTCTACTGTAAACCGTATCCATTCAAAGGATAAGTTTTTGACTGCACTAGATCTTATGATCTCCGGGGCTGCACTACAAAAGATTACAGAGGAGCTAGATATAAATATAGCCACTGCTTTTAGCTGGAGGCATAAAGTTTTACACACTATAGCAAACATAGAAGATGATAGCCTTCAAGGTATAGTGGAAGCAGATGATACCTTCTTTCTTGCCTCCAGAAAGGGG
>CAYREF010000085.1:0-3552 GCA_964423265.1 uncultured Actinomycetota bacterium | reverse complement strand
TCTTACAGCATATGATGTTTAACCCAGATATCCAATAAAAATATTATGGGCAATAGAAGATATGGGGGAAGCTTTAAATAGTGCAAAGGCGGCTAAGGGGTTTGCAATCCATGCTATTAAAGGGAAAATAGAATAGGAAAAACAAGATGGATTAAAAACACCGGATTAATTGATAGTGAATGACTGGGTGGGCATTTCCGGGATTCAGCTGGATATTTGTGGCTGTAGCCCTCAAAAATAGGCTTCTGTACAAAAAACTACCAAGGATTTCTATATTATTATGATGAAGTTAGTCACGAACAATTTAATGAATGGATTCAAGAATACAAATACGATTATTTTTAAATTTACCAGATTAGTCATGAAGGTTACTTTCAGGCTGAATTTTAATAATCATAAATTTTTTGTTACTTCATCCAAAAAATCTTCTATATCATTAAGATGTTTTATTAAAATATCATGAAGTATATTATAGTCTATATCCCCATAATCATGGGCTATCCGGTTCCTGAAACCAGTCATTTGGGCCATTTTTTTTTCCAGGCTTTTAGATATTAATTTATTTTCTTGTAGAATCTTAAAAGATTCAGCAAAAGTAGACGGCTTTCTAAATTCCTTATAAGAAATAATGGCTTCCCCAAGATCAATTGTAGCTTGGACAGCAAGGTAGAGATATCTTTCAACTGCTCCCCTCAATGTGATATCGGTGGCCAAATCTTTAGCAGTTTTATTCTTGTAATTGTCAAGAATGGATAAATATTTTCGGACCTTGCTTATACCATTTTCAATTACCTCTATGCTAGTCATTTTTTTAACTCTCCTGTAAGCCGGTTTTTCATTAAAGAATATCGGAAATCAAAATATTCATTTAAAATCCTTGGCTCTATTAAGAGCTTGTATGGTTCTACCTCATATATTACTCTACCTTGTTTGATAATAAGATACTTAAGCTCGGGCGCATCTGTGTGATTTAAGATTACCGTATCTATATTATCTGTGGAAAGAATTTCAGTAATTTTGCCTGCTAGGCTAATAGAAGTATAGTAGGCTTCCTTTTTATCTTCATCTATATAGAAAGCAAAATCATAGTCCGAAAGTGGCCCTGTTTTACCAGATGCTTGGGACCCAAACAGGTATACAAGCTTAAGATCAGGGTATTGCCTAAATATTTTTCTTAACTTTTTTAATGTTTCTTTTTCCATAACTTGAATTTTACTTAATTTTTAAGTTAATGACAAAAAATTAATTAATATGGGATTTCTAATTAATTATTCCAATACATACCTTTACCAGTTATCCTCCCACCAAGCCGATAAATTATAATTGCAGGATTTTTTAAAATTTGGGTTGGTTAAAATTAGGTTAGTGCTTTTACCCGGTATTTATTATATTCTATCATTATAGAAAATAGCTTGAATTGATTTTCAATTTAAAAGGCTTTATTCTAATTTAAAATAAAGATATATAGGAGGGGAAATGGCTATTCAACTATGCGCGGAAGCGGATTCTTTCCGCCACGCGGAAAAAGACTTTACTTTTGCTGTGGAGACGACCAAACAGTTAGGGCTTAAATATATTGAGCCCGAAGTGATGACAGGGAGATGTTTGCTAAACGTGTACCATTACTGCAATATTACCAGCCTGGAAAATGACCCCATGGAGATGCGCAAGCAAATTGAAGATGCAGGCCTTAAAGTTGCCTGTCTTAGTGCCCACTCAAACCTGATGAATACAGAGTATGGGGTTGATTACCTGAAGAAAGCTATCCGTTTTGCCTATATTCTTGGCTCTCCTTTTGTAAATACCGCAGAAGGGCCAAAACCTGAGTGGATGACTGATGGTGATGCCTTCAGGGTTATGGGATATAATCTTGCCACACTTACCAAGATGGCAGAAAACTATGGGATAACCATAACTATAGAGCCGCATGGAATCTATACCACCAATGCAGATGGGCTGCTAAGGATTATGAGTCTTAGTGATTCTAAGAATTTGGCAATTAATTTTGATACAGGCAATGTAACCATTGCAGGAAATGATGCATTGGAAACCCTTAAAAAAGTGATTGCTCATGTAGTCCATGTTCACCTGAAAGACGTAAAGATGCCCAAAACTTCTACCGGAGAGACAGGGGTTACAGCAGGAATGGCTATAGGCGATGGGGAAGTAGATATTAAAGGCTGCATTGAATATCTCAAAGAAAATAATTATAATGGCTGTCTGTCAATTGAATGCTCAGGAGTGGAGGCTTTAAAGAAAAGCGTGGGGTATCTTAAGCCTTTGGTTTAGGTAAGTAAATAATGTAGCCAGAGCTGGTAGTGGTAAAAAGAAAGTCCTTAGAAATTTAAAATAAGAGGCACAAAACATATATTAAATGTGTTTATGTTTAAAATAGTTACTCTTGTCTGTTAAAAAGAATTGTCCCCACTATACTCATAACTGTTGCTACCCCCAGCATTACAACAATATTTATCCACAGGGGAAACAGCTGCATTGACTTTTCGCCTAGTATTACAAACCTGATAGCGTCTATGCCATAGGTAAGGGGATTTATTTTTGACATGAATATCATCCACTGTGGAGATTCAATTAATGGGAAGATAGCACCTGAGAGAAAAAACATGGGCATCAGAAGAAAGTTGGTTATCACCTGGAACCCCTGCATGGTTTTGATTACAGAGGCAAGAGTAATTCCTAGTGTGGATATGGTTACGGCCAAAAGAAACATCAAGCCAAAGGCCTTTAATACAGATATGGGAGTAACAGGGATGTTAAGAAGCGGCGAGAATAACAAGATTATAGAACCCTGTATCATGGCTATAGTAGATCCCCCTATAATTTTTCCAATTACTATAGAAACTCTTGAAACGGGGGATACTAGCACTTCTTTTAGGAATCCAAACTCGCGGTCCCAGACTATGGACATGGCGCCAAAAAATGAAGTGAAAAGCACGGTCATCCCTACAATGCCAGGAAACATAAAATTAAGGTAGTCTCCGCCCCGGCTGCTTCCAAAAAAAGAAAATGAACTGGCAAGACCGCTTCCAAGGACAAATAAGAAAAGGATAGGCTGGGCGAAGGTGCCGATAATCCGGGGTTTATCCCGGTAATATCTTTTAATATCCCTTAACCAGATTGTATATATTCCCAATAATTCTTTTTTCATAATTTTAAATATATTATTTTTAAAAAAGTAACATTAATGCCTCATTCTGCTTCTTGCACTTAGTCTGAAACCGTCCTTGCTATCCAAGGTTTCCTCCCTTATCTCCCTTCCGGTTAAGTCAAGGAATACATCATTTAAAGTTGGCTTTCTTGAGCTTATGGATAAAATAGTTACAGGACAATGTTTTATAAATTCTGGTACAAAGCTTGAACTGTCTCTGACTTCAAATTTAATTTTTCCGTCTTTTTCCTCTTCAATTATCTGGCCTTTGAGTTCCTGTATGTATTTTTTTAATTTTATATTATCTTCCGAAGATACAGTAACTATATCTCCACCCACACCTTTTTTTAAATTGTCCGGGGTATCGAGGGCGATTATTCCCCCCC
>CAYREF010000084.1:0-3627 GCA_964423265.1 uncultured Actinomycetota bacterium | reverse complement strand
AAATAGACAGAAATAGATTTTTTGGAGACAGTGTTATCCCCAAAAACAGGATTTGTCAACATGTTGCAATAACCCAAATTGGAGCAGGAAAGAGATGCTAATTGTATAGGACTGATTAGTTAGTAGGTGGTTTTATATATTTAAAATGAAAGCCTAGGGCTATAGAGAGAACCCAACTAGCAAACTTAGAATATATAATTTTTCCTCAATAAAACTGAACTTGTAAATATCCTAGCTTGATTTAAGTAGCAATATTTCAGTTTGTTTGGGCAAAGTTTCTTTGCTAATTTCTACTGTATGGCCTTTTTTTATGTAATTTTTTGCTTGTTTCAGAAATTTATCTACCTTATCTACATCAACTTTGGTATCATCCTGTTTAAAATGCATGGGTATTGCTATGTTTGGTTTTACTCTACTTATAATATCCATGCCTCTTTTATAGTCTATGGTATAGATGCCTCCCACCGGTAGCATCAAAACATTAACACTATTTAATTGTCTATATTGTTCATCATCTAGTAGGTGGCCTAAATCACCTAAATGTGCAAATAAAATATTGCCCACTTTGAATTTAAATATAGTATTTTTGCCTCTTTTCTTACCTGAAGCATCATCATGGAAAGTGGAAATTCCGCTTATCTCTATATTTTTTACAGTTTTTTCATCCGGTTTTGTTATAACTTCTGGATTACCTTTAAATAATGATGTATTTGAATGATCAAAATGATCATGGGATTCTAGTACTATATCTGCAGATACTTCCGGTAGGTCATCTTTTACCTGCTGGTTATAAGGGTCTAAGCCTATTTTTGTACCATTAGTGGATTCTACTAAAAACATTGCGTGCCCAAAGAAGGTAACCTTGGTTTTGTTATCCATACATATCACCCCACACTTTTATAATTGTAATTGACTTATTAGTTGTTTTTTATTAATATATGCAATTGTTCGAGATTCTGCAAGGGCCCATAGCTCAGTTGGTTAGAGCAGCGCACTCATAATGCGGAGGTCCCAGGTTCGAGTCCTGGTGGGCCCACCAATTTCCTAGATTTACAATTTAAAGATTAAGTGCTACATTAATATCAATTAGTTTTATGTACTGAAGCAGGTCTTATTGTTCAAATAAATATATTTATAAAGTTCTTATTAATTTTTTAAAATTGGCCTAATGTAGCTTAGAATAGTAAAAAAGCAAATTTAAAATTAAGGAATTAGTTATGGAAGAGTTAATATTTATTATTAAAGAATCAGATGAAGGTGGTTTTGAAGCTAAAGCACTGGAATACTCGATATTTACTGAAGCGGAAGATATGAATTCATTAAAAAAAGCTATTAAGGATGCAGTAATTTGCCATTTTGAGAAAGAGAATATGCCTAAAATAATAAGGCTGCATATGGTAAAAGACGAATTGATGTCAGTATGAAAATCCCTAGAGACTTAAGTAGTGATATTTTAATCAAGCTTCTTAATAAGTATGGGTAATAATATAACGAGAAAAACTGGTAGTCACATTAGATTAACCTCTTCTTTAAAAGGGGGAGAACATCATATTACAATACCTGCACAGAAATCCTTAAAAGTTGGTACTCTAAGTAATATAATAGGGGATATTGCAGAATACCTCGAGATTGAAAAGAAAGACTTGCTTGCAAAGTTATTTAGTTAATTAACTAATCAATTTATAAAATTCAGTAATTCTGATAAATTCTTCTATAAAAGTGTTTGAAATTTCAAAACTTGGGTCCACCAAAGCATAAACTTTCCTTTACAAAAGGAAATTAATTATATATAATTTCCTTATTATGAGGAAAGACATAATAAAAAGAGTAATAACAGATTTCCATGAAAGAGGAATACCGTCAATAAAACCTAGGCTTCTAGAAATACCCCTCGATTCTAAAAAGATCATTATTCTTACAGGAGTCCGCAGAAGTGGTAAAACCTATCACCTATATAATATTATTAAAAGATTAATTGGAGGCAATACTAAAATAAATTATTGCCTATATTTCAATTTTGAGGATGAAAGGATTGATAGAAAGACTTTTGAATTTAATAATATAATTGAATGCTATCAAGAGTTATATCCTGAAATCAATCTCAGTAAATGTTATTTTCTATTTGATGAGATTCAGAATATAGATGGCTGGGAAAGATTTGTAAGAAGAGTATATGAACAGATTTCAAAAAACGTATTTGTGGCAGGTTCTAACTCAAGACTATTGAGTAGGGAGATATCTACATCATTGAGAGGTAGAAGCATTAGTTTTGAAATATTTCCTTTGAATTTTAAAGAATATCTTTATTTTAAAAATATAGAAATAAACTTAAATTCCACTAAATCAGTTTCAATGATTATCAATTCTTTCGATAGCTTTTTGTATGAAGGCGGTTTTCCAGAAATTTTATCAATTAGAGATGAGATAAAGAATAGTGTTTTGCAAGAGTATTTTAATGTCATGATATTTAGGGATCTTATTGAAAGGTATGAGATTAAACAAACAGCCATACTAAAATATTTCTGTAAAAGGGTAATTGGAAATAGCTCAAAGGAATTCAGCTCAAATAAGATTTATAATGAAATAAAATCTCAGGGTTATAAAATAAGTAAAGATACAATATATGAATTTCAAGATTATGTAGAGTCAATATACCTAGCATTATTCTTACCAAAATATTCACCCTCTATTGTAAAGCAAGAGTTTTCCAAGAAAAAAGTATATTCTATTGATAATGGGCTTGCTGCTTCTGTAAATACATTTTTTATTCGGGATAGGGGTGCGACTCTAGAAAATCTAATATTTTTAGAGCTAATAAAAAAAGCTAAAGATGTTTATTATTATAGCAGTAATTATGAATGTGATTTTTTAGTAATAGAAGATGGTAAGGTCAGTGAAGCCATCCAGGTGTGTTATGATATCAGTGATCAAAATACTAAAGATAGAGAGGAAAGAGGCCTTCTTAGTGCGTGCAGGGAATTTAAATTAAAAAAGGGATTAATAATTACAAATAGAGAAGAGCAAAAATATAAAATAGATGAGATTTATATTGAAGTCATATCCGCATATAAATATTTACTTTCAAAAATATAAATTTTATTGAAAAATTTACAAGGTGCATACGAATGAATCATTTTCTTTGGGAGCTTATAAAAAGTTTCAGGTCATTAAGAAAAGTGTTCGAAATATCAAAACTTGGGCCCACCAAATTTAACAGTACATTAAAAAATACTTAATATTTCCATCAGACAAAATATGCTAAAATTAATAATATTACTAATATTTAAATAGAAGTATAAAACAAAACCTGTCCTAACTGTAAAGGAGAAATTAAAAAATAAATATACCTGGAAAGTGGTCCTATTACAGTCTTTCATGGCAGGATTAAGGAAGGGAGGATAAAGTGGTAAAAAAAAATTTTAAAAATTTTGTAAAATGTTTATGTTTTAAATGTCCATCGCATAATAGCTGTATGAAAATAAGGATACAGAAAATATTCTGTGCTACTGGTAAAAGCAGTTGTGAAATTGAGGAAAAGGGATGCATATGTGGGGAATGCCTAGTAGCAAAAGAAAATGATTTAAAAGACCTATATTATTGTAAATAATTTAAAAGAGAGAACTATAA
>CAYREF010000083.1:0-3751 GCA_964423265.1 uncultured Actinomycetota bacterium | reverse complement strand
CAAAAAAAGTCTATTGAAGAAAAAAGAGAGCTAGAGAAAACAATTTCAGAAAAGGACACAAAAATAAATAACCTGGCAAACACCTTAAACCAAGCCATAGAAAATGAAGAAGAGTGTCAAGCAATAATAAAAAATTTTAACAATCTTGTTAAAAATATATTCTCCGTCTACGGCTTTAATGGATCCCAAGAAGTTTTTGGCACAGGATTTTCAATAATTTATGAGAACATACCTTACTTTATTACCACAGGCCACATAGTTGATGGGAAATGCGGTTACCACGAGAGGCTGAGTTTTAAACAAAATCTAACCAGGAATTGGTATTATCCTAAATTACTATATTACAGCAATAAAAATGGTAATGACCTAGCAATATTTGAAGGCAGAAACATTTATACAGGTTTTGAAATAGATACCAGAGATAGCGATGGCTTTATTATGGGAAATCTTGAGCTTGGGGAGAATATAATAAAAAGCTCACATGAGAGTATCGTGCTTGGTGAAAGTGGAAGTCCGGTCATCAATAACCAAGGAAGGGTTACCGGCTTTAGAGTAACAGCCTGGGAAAACACTGACATAGATAAAGTGGTAGAAGTTTTAGATAAAATGGAAAAATAATACCGGCAATTATATTAAATTTGGCTCAATATATCCCAATATGCTCCACGGAAGCCTTTTTTTATTGATTCTTGCAGTTTTTGGTTTTTATTATAATTATAGTTCTTATCATCTTCCTTTGCCGCTCCTATAAAAAACCTTTTATCCCCTTTTACCAAGCTGTTTGTATACTCTACTATTTCTTTGCCAATTTTTTCAGATATATAAAAAACCGGATTAAGGTAACTTAGGTTCTCACCAAAATTACCGAACATATTACTGTCACTTAAGGAGAGGTTTCTGCTATGTTTTTGTTTAATCATCTTGGAAAGGTAGGTTCCAGGATAAATTCTTATTCCATAAGATACCCCTACACAAGTAGGATTTAGTTTTTTCACAAAATCTATGGTATTTTTTATACTTGTTTTATCCTCTCCAGGGCCTCCCAGAAGAAGGTCAAACATAAATTTTATGCCATACTTCTTACATAGATCTGCTACCTTTCTTATATCTTCCGGCTTATGCTTTTTTTTAAGGTTTTTAAGCATTTCCAGGTTAGCATTGTCAATTCCAAAATTAATGCCTACACACCCGGCTTCCCTCATTTTCCTAATTAAATTCTTATCAACAGGCACAGGGCTCATATATGTATACCACCTAACTTTATCCCCTAGCCCCTTATCTATAATCCCGGCGAGGAGTTCCCTTGCATGGCTAATGGGTATATTGAATTCACTATCACAAAAGTGCAGACAATCAATACCCTTGGCCAACAAATTCCTTATTTCATCTATCACTATACTTACAGGCCTGGCCCTGACCTTCTTTCCTTTAATCAAAGGGTCTGCACAGTAAATACATTCCCTATCGCACCCCCTTTTGGTCTCAATGCTGCCCATTCCCCCTTCCATAAAATATTTCTTGTTGTCCACAAAATCCCTGAAGGAGGTCGGGTACCTATCCAGATTATTATTAAAACCATCTTTTAAGTTTGTCCCGTGTTTGCGACAAGCACCCCTATTTACCCAGTGGCCTATCATTGCTTTTTCTTCTAAATCTTTAACCAAAGCCAGTAGATTATATTCTCCATCTCCCGCTAACCCATAATCTGCCCCCAAATAATTTAAAATGACATCCGGCATTACAGAAAAGCCGCTACCACCTACAATAACCGGTACACTGGTATGGCGTTTTATCATATTAACTATTTTTCTTGTCTTGGGGAGAAAATTATCCCTGCTTAAATAATAACAATCATCGGTGTTTCTTACACTTACTCCTATTGCCAGCAGAGAACTGTTTAGCTTTTTTTCTATGTCTTTTTCAATGTCTTCAGAAAAGTTTAAATCTAAAAGTTCTGGCTCGAAGCCTTCCTCTAGTAAAGCTCCTGCTATATAATCCAAGCCAATTGGAGCTATGGGAGGTTTAACTAAATTTGAATTGATAAGTAAAATTCTCTTATTGTTAGACATATCAGAAAAAATATCTAACCCTCAAAGCTTTCAAACAATTGGATGTGTTCTTTTAATATTAGCTCTGCAGTCCATTTTGCGGCATTTGCTACTACCAGCGGGCATTTGTCAATATGTGCACCCATTTCATTAAATTTTTGTTTTTCCTGGCTGTCAAACAGGTTAAAAGATCTTCCGAATATCTTCCTCTGTATATCTCTGCAAATAACACTGCCATATTTTTCTGCAAACCTTTCATGCAGTTCTTTTACCACTGTGAATATACCTGATTTTGAAGAAGATATTTTTTTAAAATCTTTCCCGCTCCTGCCTAAAAACTTTCCAATAAATAGTGCTCCCCCTGTAAAACCACCGCATCCTGAAGCAGTGGTTAGCCCTCCTCCCCCAGCTAAAGCAGTTGATGCTGTAAACAATTCGCCTTTTTCAAGTTTGAATGCATCCTCCAATGCCCCTAGGGTGCACTGAGAACATCCCCTGTATTTTCCCTCATATTCTTTACCCAGCCTGTAAGCTTTATTTATTATTTTTTCTTTTTGTTTTCTATCCATAATTTAAATACAGCAGGAAATTCCTGCTGTATTTAAGTATACATTTATACTAGATTTTTGCCAATATTTACAATTTCAGAAGCATTTAAGTTATGGAATTCTTTTAACTGTTCAGGGGAACCAGATTCGCCGAACATATCATTTATTCCCAGCCTTTTCATTTTTATACAAATATTGTTATCTACTAAAACCTCGGATACCGCACTCCCAAGGCCTCCAATCCTGCTATGCTCTTCAGCAATTATAAGTGCTTTGGTTTCTTTGGCTGCTTTTATTATTATACCTTCGTCGATTGGTTTTATGGTATGAATATTAACAACCCTGCAACTGGTTCCTTCTGCAGACAAAATATTGGCAGCATCTAAAGCATCTGCAACCATAGTTCCGGTAGCTATTATGCATATATCGGTGCCCTCCTTTAGGGTAGCTGCCTTCCCTATCTCAAAACTATAGCTATCATTTTCGTAAACCATCGGGGTCGGCCCATTGGGCACCCTTAAATAAACCGGTCCTATATAATCCACCATTGCCTCTGTAGCTTTTTTTATCTCAATTGCATCAGCAGGAACCAAAACTGTCATATTGGGAAGGGATCTCATTATTGATATATCAACCACTGACTGATGGATGCCCCATCAAGGCCTGCAGTAAAGCAGGCATAGCCACCAACTATTTTTACATTCTGGTTAGAATAAGCAACATACTGCCTTATCTGGCCGAAACACCTGCCGGTGGCAAAAACAGCTATGGAATGGGCTACGGGGGTAAGGCCTGATATAGCAAACCCGGCAGCCAGGCTAATCATGTTTTGCTCGGCAATGCCCACATTAAAAAACCTGTCCGGAATCTCTTTGGCAAACATAAAAGTGTTATTGGCAGCCGCAAGGTCTGCATCCAGTACCACTATTTTTTTATTCTTCTTGCCCAACGCAACCAGGGTTTTGCCATACACTTCTTTCATTACTGCTGTTTTATTCATTTCTGCCTCCATCTAATTCTCTTAGGTATCTTTCAGTATCTTCCTCACAAACTTCATGCACGTGGTGTGAGGCTACACTGTCTTCCCAATCAGGCACACCTTTTCCTTTTATAGTATTGGCAATTATTACTGTTGGCTTATGGGCAGCCTCGGCT
>CAYREF010000082.1:0-3766 GCA_964423265.1 uncultured Actinomycetota bacterium | reverse complement strand
CGCCTTATACACATACCCAGGGACAAGTGGCTAAAAGTAATACATGGAAAGAAAAACCATATCCTTTTAGACTTTTTTATAAGCAATGACTTTGTGCATTTTGGAAAGCTAAAAATACCTGTAGGCATACACTCAGATCCTGAAACACACGAGGGAGATGAAGTACTGTTTGTGCTTAAAGGTTCCCTTACGGTACAGGCATACGAAGATGATGATGACGGGGAGTCAGTACTTCATAAAACCTACAAGGTAGATACCGGGGAGCAGTTTTTTATGCCTGAAGGCATAAGGCACAGGTACATCAATTTTTCAAATGAAGTAGTGGAGGCAATATTCGGGATAGCTCCGGAGCTTTAGGGTATAAAATAATAAAAATCTTTTAGGATGAGGAGTAAGTATGGACAAAGAACTACTAGTTAAATGCTTTAAGACCATGCTCAAGATAAGGATGTTTGAAGAAAGAATGGTCGAGCTGGAAGAAAAAAAGGAAATTTTTGGATGGCTGCATACTTATGTGGGCGAGGAAGCAGTGGCGACAGGGGCCTGCCTTAATTTGGAGAAGAGTGACTATATTACTTCTACCCATAGAGGCCACGGACACCTAATTGCTAAAGGAGCTAGCATTAAACATATGGTTGCAGAACTTTTTGCTAAAAAAACAGGATATTGCAAAGGTAGGGGTGGCTCCATGCATATAGCAGATGCTTCTATTGGAATACTTGGTGCAAATGGCATTGTGGGAGCTGGAATACCCATTGCAACTGGGGCAGGGTTCGCCTGCAATTACTTGAAAAACAATAAAGTTGTGGTCTCCTTTTTTGGTGACGGGGCAGCAGACCAGGGTGGATTCCATGAATCTTTAAACCTGGCTTCTATATGGAAATTTCCCGTAATCTATCTTATTGAAAACAATATGTATGCACTCTCTTTTAGATGCGACGGCAAGGAGCCCAAGCATGTCAATATAGACAAGCTGTCAGAAAGAGCTAAAGCTTATGGAATCCCAGGAATTACTGTAGACGGGATGGATGTAATAGATGTGTATGAAAACATCCATCATATTATTGATGATGTAAGAAGTGGGAAAGGCCCGATGCTGGTTGAGGCTAAAACTTACCGCTTCAGGGGTCACCACGGGGGAGATGCAGAAGTATACAGGACCAAACAGGAAGTAAAAGAATGGAGGGAAAAAGATCCCATACCTAAGCTTACTGATAAACTTAGAACCGAAGGAATAATAAGCCAAAAAGATATAGACAAAATAAAAAAGGGAATATCCGATGAGCTGGAAGAGGCAATAGAATTTGCAAGGAAAAGCCCCAACCCTAAACCAGAAGAAGCTACAGATTATGTGTTTTCAAGTTAAATAATTTTATCCTTGAAAGGAGAGGAATGAGAGAAATTACATACAGGGAAGCAATTAATGAAGCATACAGGGAGGAGATGAAAAAAGATAAAAGGGTAGTTACCTTTGGTGAAGACCTAGCTGAGTACGGGGGAGCTTTTGCAGTAACCCAGGGGCTTCTGGATGAATTTGGCCCTGAGAGGGTTAAAACAACCCCTATCTCAGAAGTAGCAATTGTGGGTACAGCAGTGGGCTCGGCCATGGTAGGCTTGCGGCCTGTAGCAGAGGTAATGTTTGACGATTTTGTGTTTATAGCAGGAGACCAGGTGGTAAACCAGATGGCAAAACTAGGCTACATGTCTGGGGGCCAGCTTAATATGCCCCTAGTTTTAAGGATGGCTATGGGGGCAGGGCTATCCCAGGCAGCGCAGCACTGTCAGTGCGTTATGGGAATGTTTATGAATGTGCCTGGCCTTAAGATAGTTTGTCCTTCAACCCCTTATGATGCCAAGGGGATATTTAAGTCAGCAGTTAAGGATGAGAACCCTGTACTAATATTTGAGCATTTGATGCTTTACAATGAAAAAGGAGAGGTACCTGAAGAAGAATATTTCGTCCCTATTGGAAAGGCTGATATTAAAAAAGAGGGAGACGATATTACCCTGGTAGCAGTATCTGAGATGATTAAAAAATCACTTTCGGCTGCAGAAAAGCTGGAAAAAGATGGAATAAGGGTTGAAGTAATTGATCCAATATCCCTGGTGCCCCTGGATATGGATACCATAATTAGGTCGGTGAAAAAAACCGGCAAGCTGGTCATTGCTTACAATGGCCCCAAAACCAATGGAGCAGGGGCTGAGATTTCAGCTAGGGTGGCTGAATCAGCCATTGAATACCTGGATGGACCAATTCTTAGGGTGGCAGAAAAAGACTGCCCTATCCCCTTTTCTCCAATTCTAGAGAAAGAAATAATACCCCAGGAAGAAGATGTGATTGGAGCAATTAAAAAATTAGTTTAAACATTTTTAAAAAGGTGTATATATGAACAATAAATTAACTATAAATGGGCTGGAAAGAGAAGAAGCCGCAAACCTTGCTTTTAAAATTGGCTTTGAAGGTGAGAAGACCAGGACTAACTGTGCCCAGGAAAGTTTCCATGCAATTTCTTCGGTATTGGGCATAAAAAATCAGTTAATTTTCAAATGTCTCTCAGCCTTGGAAGGAGGCGCGGCAGTTACCACGGCAGGTTCCTGCGGAGCTTTTTCAGGCTCCCTAGTTGCATTTAGCTATTTTTTTGGCAGGACATATGAGCAATGGGAAGAAGGGAAAACTTATATAAAATCTTCGATTTTAGGACAGAAATTATATAAAAAGTTTATGGATAGATTTGGAACAGTAATTTGCAGAGAGATACATAAAAAATTGTATGGCAGGACATTTAAGCTAATGGATGAAAAGAATTTGGGAATTGACCAAAAAGAGCTTAAGGCTTTTGAAAATATGGGAGCTCACGAGGATATTTGTCCCATGGTAGTTGGATTGGCTTCATATTGGGCGGTACACATTTTATGGGACCAGATACCAAAAGATAGGGATTTATCAGATATTCCAAGCTTGGAGGAAGCATTGGAGAAAATAAAAGACAAAGAATAAAATTATGGCCAAAATATTTGGTTAAAAGAGGAGTATGAATACAAGTAAATTGGTGGAGGACCTTGAAAAAAAGGCACTTCAGATCAGAAAAGACATAGTATACATGGTTGGCTGTGGAACAGGTCATGTTGGAGGTGCACTCTCTGCCGCTGACTTGGTAACAGTACTTTATTTCCACCACCTAAAGCATAATCCCAAGAAACCTAACTGGCCGGCCAGGGACAGGTTTATACTATCCAAGGGGCAGTCGGCACCCCTGCTGTATGCTGTCCTTGCAGAGACGGTTATATAGACAAGGATCTCTTGGCAACACTAAGAAAATTTAGAAGTTGCCTTCAAGGACATCCTGATATGAAATATGAGGTTCCCATACCAGGTATAGAGATTTCGACTGGTGAATTAGGCCAGGGTTTATCTGTAGGCGCAGGGATAGCCTTATCCAGCAGAATTACTAAACCAGATTATAATGTGTATGTCTTACTTGGAGATGGGGAAATACAGGAATGCCAGGTATGGGAAGCAGCAATGCTAGCCTCACATTATAGGATTAGTAACTTAATAGCGATTGTGGATAGTAATAAGCTTCAAATTGACGGATATGTAAAAGACATAATGAATATAGAACCTATTGAAGATAAGTGGCAGGCTTTTGGCTGGGATACTATTGAAATAGATGGACATAATATTACCGAGATTGTGGATGCTTACAAGAAAGCCGAGGCTGCCCATAAGCCAACAGTAATAATTGCCAATACTATAAAAGGAAAA
>CAYREF010000081.1:0-3900 GCA_964423265.1 uncultured Actinomycetota bacterium | reverse complement strand
ACTTAAATTCTCAGCCAATTCCTGAGCTGTTAGTAGTTTAGTCATTTTATCCACCTATACTCTCTAAGGGTTTTGACTTTTTTAGTAATCCTTAATTACAATTTAACAGTGTTGATAAAATCTGAAAACAACCTTACCTTCCTAGAGTTTTCAGGCTCAAACAGGAATGGCCTGGCATCCCTTGCCAGCATTTTTAAATCTATATTTTCACAGAAAGCAAGCAATCTCGATTTTAGTTCCCCTTTATCTCTGATGCCCAGTTTATTCTTCAGATAGCCATAGTCCGGTTTTGTTTTTCCCATAAGGAATACCACGTCAAAGAAGTCTCTTCCCATAGTTCTCTTCCGGTTAAAGACAGCATATATTTTTTGCGACAGAAGTATTGCAACTGGAACATTGAATATCTGGGTAAAGATATCAAATTTATTTAAAAAAGTCTTTTCCGGTGTATAGTCATATTCCTGTGGTTCAGCATCAAGTCGGAGATCGATATTCTCTTTTATATGAGGGGTCAATGAGTATTCATACATGATATCATGGAACTTGATATAACTCCTAAAGGTATTATTAAGGTTGTTTCTTGTGCTTATGTTGTATCCCTCCAGCTTCATCCTTTTTTTTACTACATTTACTAAATCCTCAAAACCATCTTTTCCTAATCCCTTATTATCAAAATCAAGGTCCTCAGAAAACCGCTTATTGGCGTGCAGTATCCTTATAGCTGTACCACCCATAAAAATCAGCCTTTTTGCATAATCTGAAGTATAGATTATTTCTAGGATTTTGTATTGGAGATATTCTCTGAGGATATTTTTTTTGAAGGGTCTCAGGTTTTCAGGATAGTAGGATTGTATCTGTTCCAGGTCAAGCATTATACATGTACTCCCAAAACTTTTTAATGGCAGCTGACATTCTTTTATTATTGTATATCTTAAGATAACTAAATAATTTCTCCCTATCTATTATTTCCTTAAAATTATCATTATTGATTCTAAGACTGCTAAAATCACTGTTACCCTTTAGATCTGGCTTCAGATAAAACAGATCAAGTATTGCCTTTTCTGGTGATGCCATTTTAAATACTCTATTATTATGCCCTTCTATGATATATCCAAAAAAAAGACTGCTTTTTATTTTCCTATAACCGAATATAGCCAGAGGTGTTTTAAAAGAGTTTGTCTTTCTTGTAGAAACAGAAGTAATCAAATAGACACTCTCAGGTATTAATCCATGGTAGGAAAGAGCAGTCTCAAGGGAGATATATGAAGGGCTGTAGATCCTATTGGCTATTTCATACAGGGCATAGTCATCCGCCTTCAGGTCGGAGAATATATAATAACCTTTTACCAGCTTTTTTATATAATCCTTTTCCTGCCACTCATTGAGCCTCCGTCTATGGAATACTTTATCAGCTGATTTCTCAATATCCCTGACTGAGAAGACAGTCATATCCTTTAATCTATTTTTTAATTCAATGTATTTCACTATATTTCATAAAAATGTTATTTTTAGCACTTTTAAGAAATATTATAACATAAGAGAAAAATATGTAAAATTCTAGGCCAATTGTCTATGCAGCAAAATACCCAATTTCTATAATCTGAAAAAACCAATTGCTGCCATCTCTAAAACACTGAGATTTATTTGGAAAAGGTCCTTTTTTCGCAGTAGACAATATATCCAATATGTCTTCGGGATTTAATCATATCTATTGTTATTGTTGTGATCAGGTTTTTTGAGAGAATATTAGATATCCTATGTATGAAAGCCTCTCAATTGATATTACTTCAATATTTATACCTGGAAAAATTTCCAGCGCAGCCATCTGCTTTCGAAAATGTATATATTGGGATTAGAGTATAATAAATCTCGAAAATTCAGCCCATAACTGATTTTAAAAAAGTTGAGTAAGAGTCGGTTTTAGGGAAAAGTTCAAAAAAAAAGAGTTGTGGCTCTAAGGCTTAATAATAATGATCTTGAGCAATTAAAATCCATTGCTAATATCGAAGGTATCCCCTATCAGACATTGATATCAAGCATACTGCATAAGTATATCAATGATAGATTTGTTGACAAAAAAGAAGTATTTAAGATTTCAGAATTACTGAAATGAAATTTGCTGGCTCCCCTAATGTTGATATTTTGAACCAATTTCTTAATGAATTATTAAAGTTGAAAATAATTTTTATGTAGTAATTGACGAAAAGTATATTATTCAGTACTATTCATAGTACTAAAAGGAGTATTATTATGGTAAAAATTTTAACAGCAAGCGAATTAAAACAAAAGGGTTCTTCAGCATTAAAAGATGCGACCTCAAGCGACGATGAAGTTATTATTACTGTAAGAGGAAAGAGTAAATATGTCGTTTTGCCTATTGCAGCATATAATAGCTTGAGAGAATGCGAGCTTGAAATTGCCCTTATCGAATCAAGAAAAGATATGGAAAATGGCAAATTTATTGAAGAATCTGTTGAAGAACACATTAGAAGAATAACTGGTGAATAAAATAATATATACAGAGACATATATTAAGAGAGCCAAAAAGTTTTTAAAAAATCACCCTGAAATTATTTCTCAATACGAAAAGACTTTAAAGTTAATCGAAATAAATGTATCTCACCCATCACTTCACCTGCATAAATTAAAGGGTAAATTATCAGATTTATATTCAGTTTCAATTAATATCTCATATAGGATATGCATTGATTTCATTATTGAAGAAAACACGATAATTCCGATTACCATTGGGAAACATGATGATGTATATTAAAATTTGCTGGCTCCCCTAATGTTTGAAATTTCGAACCGAATTATTAAGTTATTATCTACAACTAAATTTAATAATTTCATTTAATTTAGCTATTTTTTAAGTTTTCAAATCCCTTTAAGTAGTCGTCATAACCAATAGATGATTTTATACCAAATTCGGCAAGTAAGTCTAAAACATCATTTATAGATAGATCAAGTTCTTCTGCCATTTTTCCGATAGACACTTTCCCAGCACTATATAATTTAAGCCAATAAAACATCCACCCTTCCCTTAATAATTCTCTAACAACTACTGATTTTGCTTCTTTTTTTTGTTTTGATAACTTAGATATTCTATTTAATTCCTCTTTATTTAAACGAAGACTCATTACACTCATTTTAACTGTCCCCCACTATACGTTTTTTAGCATCTTTAATTATATCTACCGAATAACGTCCAAATTCTTGAAGTAAATTAAGTTTTGCCAAAGCAATTTTTTTATCCATATCTGCGCTAACTAAAAAATGAATTGCTGTTACAAATTTTATATTAAATATTTTACAAACTTTAATAGCTAACCCATCATCAGTTGCAAAAATATAATTATACTCTCTGGCTAAGACTAGTACACCATTCCATAAATTCTTTCCCCTTATAATCATATAAAAAGACTGAAAAATTCACCATCCAAAAATAGATACTAAAAAAATGGTGAAATACAAAGCATTCTGGTAAAATCTTGTTCGTCAAGGTAATATTTAATCCTCATACTTGTTATTATCTTAAAATAGGTCTGGCTTTTCTATCCAAACTGCCCTATAATAGGGGCATGGTCACCATAACAGATAAACACCAGCTTAAGGTTGGGGGAAACCATCCCCTTAAATTTCTGGTGGTTCGCCCCATTTGTAGTGCTGAGCGCAAAAAATGGGACTCTTTGATGAAAAGGTACCACTACCTTGGATTTAAGGCACTGGTAGGAGAGCAAATACGCTATGTCGCCCTTACCAAAGGCAGATGGGTAGCTCTGCTAGGCTGGCAAAGCGCAGCCTATAAAAGTATGCCCCGAGACCGCTGGATAGGCTGGAGCCCTGAGCAGCGGATAAAAAGGCTCCGGTTTGTTGTAAACAACTCCCGCTTCCTGATCC
>CAYREF010000080.1:0-4024 GCA_964423265.1 uncultured Actinomycetota bacterium | reverse complement strand
CGACACTTTATCAGAGGTTCACTGGTGTTCGCCTCCATTGGCACTCACCTGACGAGGTCCTGCCTCGCCTTTTTCCGTAACGCTCACCACCATGGCTTTTGGCCACAGCAGCTTACGGTGGTTTGAAGCCTCCACCTGCATGGCGGCTTCGAGGGACCACACCCTCATCTTCGGCCAAACATGCATTAGGACTCAGAGAGCCCTAATCCTTCTTGGCGCACAATCATCAGCATACCGTATTAGGCTACAGTAGCTTTCTGCCCTGGCCTTTATTACTTTTCCAAACCACAGGTCCAGGACAAAGTGGAGGTAGATATTGGAAAGTATCGGGCTCAGGATAGAGCCTTGAGGGGTCCCCTTATCCTGAGCAATATATTTTCCCTCCTCCACTATTCCTGCCTTTAGGAAACGGACAATTAACCTCAAAAGGCTTGAATCGGTAATTCTTTGGCCAAGACACTTTAGCATCCAGTTGTGGTCAACGTTTCCGAAGAAGTTTTCAATATCCAGGTCAGCTATGTAGTTTACCGGTTTTCTTCCTACTTCTTCATTTAGCTTGTCTAAGGCATCGTGACAGCTTCTTTTGGGACGAAATCCATAAGATACATCTGTAAAGTCAACCTCAAAGATTGAAGACAGGATTTTAGCTACGCCCATCTGCACTATCTTATCCTCTACAGCGGGTATACCTAAAGGGCGGCCCTTCTTACTTCCCGGCTTGGGTATGTATACCCTCCTTGCCGGCTTGGGCCTGTAGCTTTTATCCTTTAGCCTTTTAACCAAATTAGCTACATTTTCTTTTAAGGTTACCTCATACTGGCTAACTGCTGGCCCATCTATTCGGAAGGCTTTGTCCCTCTTAAGCTCGGAAAAGCACTGGATAAGAAAATCCTCTGACAGTATGTGTGTAAGGGAGCTGAACTTTGCCTTTGGATTTTCCTTAGCCCGTAGGGTTAGGGAGGCAAGTTTTGTTTTCATCCTTGTCCCGGTTCTGTGTCCGGGGAATGTGTCCCCTGCCTCCCACGTATTAGCTGCTATCCCCTTCTCTCCATCTGCTTTCGCAGGCTTCACAGATACTATGGGATAGTCCGACTGCCGGCAGCTTACCTGTTCTATCTTGCCGTCTATAGGCTTGATAGAACAATCTGGGTGGGACGCTACTGGCTCTCCCGAGTTCATACTAAGCTTCTTTTGACATCTTGACACGGTCTCAGACCCCGTCGGGCTCCCCCACCCTTGCCCGTAACAGCTAGGGGAGTTCTGCCTGCTACTAAATGAACGGTATCGGCCACCGACACAAGGAGTTATTTCGGGGCTCATTCCCTTCGCTTTCGCTGTATCCCGATGTCTCCTTTCTTCCAGCTTCATTTAGTTTGTTACCTCCCTAAATGTGGAATTTAGTATTGGGCTTGTGGCTAACCTTTGCCCAAGTTGGATTCTCACCAACTGAAGCTTATATGCTTTTCTCGGCACACTCATTTTTGCTCCTCTTTTTTAAGGTAAAATATTTCCTCAACAGGCTTACCAAAAAATTTTGCTATTTTTAATGCAAGCAATACCGAAGGATTAAATTTCCCTGTCTCAATGGAATGTATAGTTAGGCGGGTCACTCCAACTGCATTTGCAAGATCCTGCTGGGAAATTTCATCATGCTCAAATCTGCACTTTCTTAAATTATTTTCTAGCTTTTTATTTTTGCTCAATGTATATAATAGTATATTATTATATACATAATATATATAATAATATACATTTGTCAAAACTAAATAATAATTTCATTCTTTTTATTTTATGTTAGTTTTTGTGCCCTCCTGTTTAATTTATTAATGCTCATATTACTATTTATTATAAAATTGTACCTTTATTAGTTTCTCTAAGACCTAAATAAAAACAATTATATAATTACGGTCGATAGAAATATAGGTTACACAAATGCTTGCCAGGCTAAAAATCAGTAGCCATAAAAAACGATAATTAAGCTTGGAGTATTTCCACTTATGTTCTGTATTTCTGAATTTTCTCCAGGAGTTCCATATCCCCCTTAACGTCTCCAAGGCAGGTGGGAATTATGCCGTCAACAATACCTTCAAGGTCGGCGACAAATTTTTCAGCATTTTCCAGGGTTGCGCTGGCAGGCCATCCGATTCTCTCCAGAGTCTTCTGGTTCTTGTCTGTTCCTACTACAAAATAGGGATAGATTGGTTTTTCCAGACGCTTGCATTCTGCAGCTATTTGTTTTAACTTCGGTAAAGTTTTCTGTTCAAGTCTAAGAAAAAAGCAAAAATCCCAGGCATTTTGTATGCGAGCGATAGCATTTTCCGCAGGGACACGCGCTGTTAACAGGCAGCCTAGCTTTATCTTGCTTACTTTTATAGTATTTCTGAGAAAATCCCTGACTTCTTCGGCAGGACCGGTAGATCGTCGATATTTAAGGATTTCGTCAGGATCTGATAATACTTCAAAGCTGCCATCCCTTCGCGTCCTTATCGGGTTCCCGTATTTTGGAGGGTCGCCTGGATCCGGGAGCATACCATCAACCCCCATAGATTCAGCAGCAAGTGCTGCTGATCCTATTTCTACTGGTCCCTTATAATTGGTAATAAGCATTGGTATTGCTATTTTATCTGGATATATCTGTTTGAGTACACAAGCTATAGCAGAACCACTGGATGCAGGTTCACCCCCAGCACTATCCGTAATATTCCATCCGTCAACTAAATCCTTGATCTTTTTGGCAGAATCGATGAAGTCTGCTTTTGGGATAAACTCGTATAATAGCTTCATAGTTTAATTTCTCCTACTCCATTTTTGTAATTTTTATAATAAGTCATACTAATATTGGCTCTCTTCATCTAACAACCTTTAAAATCTCCTTTTCCAATGCTCCTCTATTCGATACAAAAAATAGCCTGGGTAATTTTTCGAGTATGTTTATAAATTATGTAGAAATCACAACACCCTTTACAATTAAATTTTTGATAGTCACTGATTTCCCTATCGATATTGTTTTACGTTTGTTTAATTATAACAAATTAAAGATAAATAATATCATTTTGGTTTCCGAAATAATAAATATGACAGCTTTTTTTTAAAACAGTAGAATAGGCTGGGAACCTAAAATCAAATTCTTACAAATTATTTCCAGATTTGCCAAAATGTATGATTAAAAAATCACAGTCTATGTAAGAAAACCTGAATCTAGGAGAATTGGTCACTTTAGATGCTGCACAGGTTGGCTGTCCTGAGTAGCGAAATTTCGAACCAATTTCTGAAGGAATTGATGAATTTTTATAATACTATAATTAAAAATTATAAATAGAATACTCAAACAGCTTTGGGTATTTTGTTAAGCTCGCTTTCAATCTTTTCAGCTTCTTCCCTAAGGTCAAATTCATTCTGCATTCCCATCCAGAAGTCTGCTGAGTTTCCAAAATACCTGGACAGCCTTAAAGCTGTATCGGCCGTTATTCTGCGTTTCCCCTTAAGTATTTGAGATATGCGGCTAGCAGGCATACCTGTATCCTTAGATAACCTATAAGCAGTAATCTCTAGTGGTTTTAGAAACTCTTCTAATAGTATTTCCCCTGGTGTTATATTTTTAATTTTATTCATAATATTTCCCTCCTAATGATAGGTTGTAATTTCTACTGACCTAGCAATTCCATTTTCCCAATAAAAACAAATTCTCCACTGATCATTTATTCTTATACTATATTGGCCTTTTCTGTTTCCTTCCAATTTTTCCAATTTATTTCTGGGAGGGATTCTTAAATCCCTTAAATCTTTTGCTCTGTTAATAATTATTAATTTCCTAAGTCCAATCCTTTGAATATCTGTCGGTAGTTTTTTTGAATACTCTTGTTCCCATATCTTTTTGATTTCTTTATCCTTAAAAGAAATTATCATGACGCAAAAATTAACGTATTACGTTAATAATGTCAAACATTAATATTTAAGTAGCATAAACAATGGCTGCCCCGAGTTGCGAAATTTCGAACCATTTTTTTAATTTATTATTTGAAAT
>CAYREF010000079.1:0-4735 GCA_964423265.1 uncultured Actinomycetota bacterium | reverse complement strand
CAGCTGAAGAAATTACTGGAACTATAATGGAGGCAAAAAAAGACAGGCTAGAAGAAGCTGTTGAAAGTGAAGTTCTAACAAAAGAGCAGGCAGATGAAAGACTAGGACACATGGAAGAAAGAATTGAATATAAGCTGAATAATGGCTGGAAATCAGGAGGCTTAAAGGACAGGTCCGGGTGCAGGGCTTCTCTAAATTAAGATTCTAATCATCAAAACCTATATATCTGCAAAAAAACAGGCAGAAATTACATCCTCTCTTTTCTGCCTGTTTTTTATTTCCAGATAGAATATTGTGGTAAGAAATTTTCATTTGTTTAGGTTAAAGGATATCCGGCAAGTAAAGTAAAAAGTCAGGCTTAATATCCAATGGCTATAAAACCAAATAATTCAGCGGGTAAAAGGTTTTAAAAAAGTATTATTTTGTCCCCAAATATAGTAAAGCTGATATCCTTATAAGTCGCTATTTGTACCATGGAACCAGAGACTGGTTTAAAGCTTGACAGGGAAGTCATTGTTTTATATCTACAGGGTTTTTATATTCTCTACTTTCTTTTAACAGCATTTATATAACCTCTACCATACTTCCGGATATACCAGTAGTGGCAGGGATAGCATTTCTTTCTGCAGCTTATCTTATTGTAGTGATACCTAAAATGGGAGCTGTGCCTAATAGAAACTTGAGCAGTCTCAGGTTAAGGGCCAGCGAAGGATCTTATTTTTATTGTTTTATTATCCTTCCATGGTGAAGTTTTCTAGCGGTATCTTGGGTGGAAGATCTACATAGGAAGCAAACTTTAATACCATATCAAGATACCTTAACAGTTATGAAACAAAATAGGTCAGACATCTGCAGGTAAGTTAAATAGTTCATATAAATTTAATCTTTTAGGCCTTCAATAAAATTATATGTAAGATAGAAGCATTCTTGAAGCGAGAAATTAAGGTAGTAAAATATATATGACAGGTATATTTTGTGTATATTTTAAAATATCCAGGTTAAGTTTACTAGATTAGAAAATTTTAATTTTATTTTAATCTTGCTTTCATATAATTAAATTAAATTTAATGAATGGAGGGAAAAATTTGAGGATACTGGTAATAGAGGATGAGCCTTCACTGTTAAGGCTTATTGCCAAGAGATTAAAAGAAGAAAATTATAGCGTTGATACGGCTGAAAATGGCCGCATTGCAAAAGATTATATATATTCAGTAGATTATGATTGTGTCATACTGGACCTTATGATCCCAGCTATTGACGGCTTGAACCTGCTTAGGAAAATAAGGGCTAAAAAAATCTCTGTTCCTGTTTTAATACTGACTGCCATGGATTCTATTGAAGACCGGGTAGTTGGCCTTGATACAGGAGCGGATGATTATCTGGTAAAACCTTTCTCTTTTGACGAACTTATGGCAAGGATAAGGGCCCTTCTCAGGCGACACCAAGAAAAAAAAGATGAGGTATTGTCTGTGGCAGACCTTGAGCTCAATACTTTTACAAGAGAGGCTAAAAGGGCCGATAAAATTATCGAGCTAACCTCAAAAGAGTTTGCCCTGCTTGAATATTTTTTGAGGAATAAAAATAGGGTATTGACCAGGTCGCAGATTGCAGAGCATGTTTGGGGATTCGATTTTGAATATAATTCAAATATTGTAGAAGTGTATATCCGTTATCTTAGAAGAAAGATAGATGAAGAGTTTGAAAATAAGCTTATCCATACCATAAGGGGTGGGGGCTACGTTATAAAGGATAAGAGTGAAAACCCTAAAGATAAGACATAAAATAACATTATGGTATGCGCTTTTCCTGTTGGTGTTGCTGGTTATTTTCAGCCTATTTCTATACTTTGCAGTTGCCCAGCTTCTTTACCACAGTGCTGAAAATTTGGTAAAAGCGGATGCCAGACAGGTATTGTCGATACTTCGTGTTGAGGGGAGGGTAATAAGGCTGGACCGTCCTTATGAAATTATAACTACCAATACTTACTTTGTTGTATTTGACTCCAGCGGTAATGCTAACCTGGGAAGTGAGACTTTGCCCGAGCTGGTAGACATCCCCATAGAAGTCAACCAGGTAAGGTATGTTGATATAGATAATACAAAAAGAATTGTATATGATGAGGCTTTAAAGTTTGGCAATGAAACAATAGGGTGGATTAGGGTGAGCCGGTCGCTGGAGGATGTAGTTACTACCCTGCGCAACCTTAAGCTGGTGCTTTTTGTTTCTATCCCTCTGTATATCTTTTTTGCATCGCTAGGCGGGCTGTTTCTATCAAATAGGGCTTTGCGGCCAATTGATGATATAACCAAAACTGCAGGCAAGATAAGCAAAGGGGACCTAAGGCAGAGGTTGTCTATTCCTGCAACAGAAGATGAGATTGGCAGGCTGGTAAAAACTTTTAATGAAATGCTTGATAAGCTGGAGTCTTTTATTAGGAAAGAGAGGCAGTTTACTTCTGATGCTTCACATGAGCTTAGGACACCCCTGGCGATTATTTCAGCAGAAGCCGAACAGTCACTGGCAGAAAAATTAGAAGCAAAAGACTACAAAAAGATCTTAGAAAAGATACTTTCACAAACCAAGAAAATGAGTTATATAATTTCGCAGCTTTTAATGATTCATAGAAGCGAGGAGGGAAAATACCAGCTGGACTTTGAGGTTTTAGACCTTGGTTTGCTGGCAGAGGATATAATTAATGAATACAGAAGAGTTGCAGCAAAGAAAGGCATAAAGATAGACCTTGAAGGCGGCAAAGTCATTAAAATAAGGGCAGACCAGACACTTATAACAAGGATGCTGATAAATCTTCTTGATAATGCTATAAGTTTTACTGAAAGCAACGGAAAAATCAGCGTTTCTATTTCAAGAAAAAAAGATTTTGTATCGGTGGCAGTTAAGGATAATGGCATAGGTATTCCAGAAGAAGAAATACCACATATATTTGACCGTTTCTACCAGGCCGATAAAGCCAGAAACAAGAAAGGTTCCGGGCTTGGCTTGTCAATCGTGAAATGGATTGTTGATATCCACAAAGGCCAGATTGAGGTGGAAAGCAAAACAAACAAGGGAAGCAAATTTACAGTAAAGCTTCCAGCATGGAATTAATTTCATAGGCTAGAAAATTTAAGGCCAGAAAGATTAAAAAAATTTAATTTTATTTTAATCTTCCCTTAACTTTTCCCCTTATAATTAGTAACCATAGATAAATTAATTTTATTATTGAAAGGAGTAGGAGCATATATGAGAAAGGGAATCAATTATATAATAATAATATTTACAGCTATTTTTTTATTGTTTTCAATTGCTGGTTGCAGTTTTATGGGAATTACCATTGAGCCTCCCAAAATAACTGTGGAAAAACCAGAGCAGGAGCAAGCATCTAAAACCCAGAAAAAAGATGTGACACTGGAAGAGAAAAAAGAAAGTGGGCATGAAGTGCTTGCAGATTTCGACCAGGCTATCAGCCAGGTTGCTGACAGCGTACTGCCTTCAATTGTAAATATCAAGGTTATGGTAGCCAGGAGAGACTTATACGGAAATATGAGGCAGGGTGAAGGAGTAGGATCTGGAATTATATATAGCTCAGACGGATATATTATCACAAGCACTCATGTAGTATCCAGCGCAAGGGAACTTACAGTTACCTTAACCAATGGTGAAGAATATACAGCTGAGCTAGTTGGCAGTAATGAGGATACTGATATAGCGGTTATAAAAATTGATGCAGAAGGTTTACAGCCTGCTAAATTTACTTCATCAGAGAATGCCAAGGTAGGCCAGCTTGCAATAGCCATTGGCAGCCCTTTTGGCCTTAGCGAATCGGTAACCATGGGGGTTATAAGTGCCAAGGGCAGAGATGTGGCTATTTCATATAATGGTCTGCCGCTGGTTGACCTTGTACAGACTGATGCTGCCATTAATCCCGGCAACAGCGGAGGTGCGCTTGTAAATACGGCTGGCCAGGCTCTTGGCGTAAATACCATGATTTATTCCACTACTGGTTCCAATGCTGGTGTAGGTTTTGCCATACCCAGCGAGATTGCATTAAATATTGCGGATAAGCTTATAAATTCAGGGGAGGTAGAAACACCCTTTATTGGTATTGAAATGGGAGAAAATAGCACAGATGTAGAAGGGGTTTATGTAAGCAGCGTAATTGATGGCTATCCAGCCCAGGAAGCAGGAATTAAGGAAGGTGATATAATTACAGCTATAGATGACGAACCGGTCAAAGAGCCTATGGACCTGATTGCACAGATAATAAGGTATGAGGTTGGTGACAGCATAACTGTTACGGTTAACAGGAATGGAGAAGTTCTGGAAATCAGCCTTACTCTTTCAGAAAAGCCTGAAAGAATAAGAAGCTAGATAAATTTACAGCTACCACTCTCCAGGCGGCAATTCTTTGTACTTGCAGGGGAAAGGATAGCCGCCTGACTTCCTCTTAAAAAAATGGCTTATGCCTGGCATTTAAAAACCCCAGCTCTGAAGAATAAAAATTTCTCGCACCTTCAAAACCCCTGTTTTTCCCATAAAAAGGGGAGTTGGCTATCAAAAGCAAAATCAGGACCTGCGGTAACAAAAACTGCAAATGCATTAGGGAAGGTAAAAAACATAAAAGCTATTATCTTTACTACAAGGTAGGAGGAAAAACCAGGGCAGTATACATTCCTGTAGACCTAGAAGATGAAGTTAGAGAGTGGAGTAATAACTACAAAAAACTAAAGAAAATAAT
>CAYREF010000078.1:0-4754 GCA_964423265.1 uncultured Actinomycetota bacterium | reverse complement strand
CACGGCAAAAAACACAATAAATATTATTAAAGAATAAAGGTAAAACATGGGATTGTTGGCACTAAAGCCACTTACAGCCAGGCCAAGTATAAACATAAGTGGCACACCAAGAGGCAGCGCAACAGCACTTCCAAATACTAAATTCTCTGCTGCATTTGACCTAGAATTAGGATCCACTTCCCTGAGCAAAGCCACACCGGTAGTTATAGTTCCTGTCCACATGCCATACAAGGAAACTATATGCTCAATAATATACCTGTTAAATATTCTTCTGCTAAGAAAAAAAGCATAAAACAGGGTAAATATGCCCCCTACTCCGGTTATTAGTAAAATTGGTATCCAGTTTTCCTTAAAAGTTACTATAGAAATAGCAGATATAGCCGCAACTATCATATAATCAAAAGAACCCGCAGAAATCCTCTGCAGGATATAATTGTCAGGATAATTTATATGAAGCCGACCTTTCTTTTTCAAAAAATTAAGGAATACCCTTGCCATTACTGCCACCATGGTAGCTATTACAAAATGGAAGCCCCATAGAAGATCCGAAACTGTTGCCCCGTAATCTCCCAGAGGAGCCAGCGCCAATGAAACTCCCTTAAGGATAAAATAGGTAATTAGGTAAACTATTCCTATCATTACCAGTTGCACTGTAAGACTGTCAATAAACAATTTTTTGGGTATGCGTCCGGTATGCTCTTCCTCTATATCCTTCCGCCTTAATGGAAATATTTTTAGCTTCTCCCTTCCTGCCAGCCCCAGCTTCTTTTTTTTCCTTACCAAAAAATTAAGCAGGGGAATGCCAAAAATTATAGCCCACAGAAATCCAATAGTAGCTACAGAAAGCCCAATATTGCTTCCGTTAATAAAACCAAGCTCTTCCCAGCTTCTTCCAATAGCATAAGCCTGACCTGGCCCCTGGGCAAAACCCAGAGGCAAAAGCAGCCCGAAAGGCGGAAACAGATTTGGGAAAATAGTATAAGCTAAAACCAGCGATATAGAAAACCCAATAATTCCCTGGGCAAGATAGGTACTGACAATGGCAAGACCGGTGTTTACATTATCCATCCTTCCGCCTTGTATTTTTGGCCTTTCCTTTAATGCCAGTGATATAAAGCCTATAGCCATAAGGTGGTATATAATGGTACCAAGCCGGTCAGAATCCATTTCAATCAGATTTAAAACTTCAGGCCCCAGCATTAAGCCAATAAACCCGCCTATTATTGCAGTAGGTATAAAATATTTCTTGAAAAAATTAAATTGAGTTTTAAGGATGATGGCTATAATGAAAAAAAGAGACAAAAAAAGAAAGTCAGTAACCGCGGCCCATAAGTTCTCCATTAATTTCCCTTAATATAATAGATTATAAAATGTTTTCCTAAAAAGACGGTCTGGCAAAAATATTTGTTTCACCACTTTATAAGTTTCTCACTAATAATTTTTACTTTATTTTGTTATAATCTTAAAACTTAAAATTAAAAAAGCAACCATATGATAGATAGTGTTTATTTTAAGATTTTTTACGTGCTGGCAAGCTACCTGCTAGGTTCTGTGCTTTTTGCCTATATAATGGCTAAAATTTTTGACAGGGGCAAAAATCTTTCAGAAATTGACAGACCAGGAACAGCTGGAGCAGGGCGCCAGTACGGCTACAAGGCCAGCATACCTACCTTTATCTTTGATGTAGGAAAAGGGGTTGCAGTTCCACTGGTAGCACATCTTATAGGCCTTGACCATTTTATAATGGTTCTTGCTACTATTGCAGTCCTGGTAGGGCATAATTGGCCTGTCTTTTTTAAATTTAAAGGTGGAGGCGGCATTGCCACTACTATTGGCATAGCTGCCTACCTTATTCCAATCATATTCCTGATCTCCTTTGGGATTTCCCTTGCAGTAGGCTTTACTTATAAATACACCCTCCATAAAAAAAAGCATCAGGTAAATCCTAACGTGGTTGGAGGTGCCTTGGGCACATCTCTCTTGCCTGTTCTCTGCTTTGTCTTCAGTAAGCCTAACTACCTTATAATTTTATTCTTCTGCTTATTTTTAATAATTTTTGTCAAAGGATTAATACTCCACTTTATGTATAGAAATAATCCAACTGCCAATTAAGGGGTCTGCCCATATAATAAATACTTTCCCAATTAAGGCTTTAAAATAAAAGAAGTTTTTGTATAATAAATGAAATAATTTTTGTGGGAAATTTATATGGGTTCTCCAGGAATATTTAATCTTTTAACTATATACGGCTACCCTATAATATTTTTGCTTGTGATTATAGAGGGGCCCCTGGTAACTATAACTTCAGGTTTTTTTGCTTCCTCTGGATACCTGAATATTTTTCTGCTATATCCATTAATAGTATTTGCAGATTTATTTGCCGATGTAATGTGGTATATGATTGGCTACTTTGGAAAAGAAAAGGTCATAAACAGATGGGGTCATTTTATTGGTTTAAACAAAACAAGGTTAAAAAAAATAGAAAACCTGAAATACAAATTCAAAAACCATCAGGGGAAAATGCTGTTTACTGCTAAAATTACTCATGCCATTGGCTTTCCTATGCTAATAGCCTCAGGGGTGGTCAAACTAAATTTTAGAAAATTTATTTGGTATAATTTCCTGGCTACCATGCCTAAAAGTCTGATTCTCTTAGCCCTGGGGTACTATTTTGGAGAAGCAAGGGAAACTATAAGCAGGTATCTGGGATACAGCACCATAATCGGTATAATTATTTTCATTTTGGCCATAGCTATTTATTTTCTATTCCAGAAATATATAAAAAAATTTTTCAAAGATTTCGAAGGGTAAAATATTTAAGTTCGCTATTTTGAAATAAATAAATTATTTGAAGAAAATTTTCCATCAGTGGTAAGGTTTACTCCCAACCTGTTAAGGCCTACTTCGTCACCGGGAGTAGGCATGTGGGTCATATGCATCTCACAATTCCTTAAATCCAGTATTTTCTCCATAGCAAGCTCTGCAGTGGGGTTAGTGGTGGCACTAATAGAGAGAGCAATCAATGTTTCCTCTAAATCCAGGCTTTCAGACTCTGAGTTAAAAATACCTTTTTTTAGCTTTGCTATCTGGCCTATCACCTGGGGGGATAGCAAGTGTATCCTATCAGGAATATTTGCCAAAATTTTAGCCGCATTCAAAACCAAGCTTGAAGCTGCATGCAAAAGCCTTGAATTCTTCCCAGTCACAATCCTTCCATCACCAAGTTCTATTGCTGCGCCACAAAAAATCCCCTTATTTCCTTTTCCTTTAGCTTCTGCCTCTCTAGCGCTTTCCCTTGCTACTCCTACTACCTTCCTGTCAATTACCTTTACCTCCAATTCCTCCATAAGCCGTAATACCTTCTCTATGGTTTCTTTCTTCTCTATCCCCATAACATATTCAGAGTTATACCTAAAATACCTGCGGATCAATTCCTGTTTAGCCGCTTCCTGGCAGACTTTATCATCAATTATCCCAAAAAAAGCACAATTTACTCCCATGTCAGTGGGGGAATTATATAATGGCATGCTTGCTTTGCTACTGCTGGTAATCCTGCTAATTATACGCTTCAATATAGGGAAGCTTTCTACATCCCTATTATAATTTACCGCAACCTTGTTATATTTATTAAGATGAAAAGGGTCAACCAAATTAAAATCCTGGATATCAGCAGTTGCAGCCTCATAAGCAATATTTACCGGGTGCTTTAAAGGCAGGTTCCATATGGGAAAAGTCTCAAACTTGGCATAGCCTGAACTAATTCCCCTCTGGTTGTCATGGTAAAGCTGTGAAAGACAGGTTGAAAGCTTGCCGCTGTTAGGACCCGGCGCAGTTATAACTACAATTGGCTTGCTGGAATTAATATAGTCATTCTTCCCGAAACCATCCCTGCTACAAACCTTTTCAATATCTGAAGGATAACCCTCGATAGGATAATGCAGGTAAACTTTTACTCCCCTTCGCTCAAGCTTGTTCTTAAAAACAGTAGGGGAATGCTGTCCAGCAAACCTGGTTATAACTACCCCCAATATATGCAAACCCCAGCTCCGGAGGTCATCAATAAGCTTCAGGGTTGCAGTATCATAAGTTATGCCAAAATCTCCCCTTACCCTTCCTTTTTCAATATCTTCAGCATAAATGCAAAGTATTATATCAATTTTTTCTTTCAAGGATTGGAGTAAACGGATTTTAGCATTAGGGTCAAAGCCGGGAAGGACTCTTGCAGCATGGTAATCAAAGCAAAGCTTTCCTCCGAATTCCAAGTAAAGCTTGTCGCCAAATTTTTCCACCCTGTTAAGTATGGCCTTTGTTTGCTCTTTGATATATTTTTGGCTGTCAAAACCTGTTTTCTTCATTTACTTACAGTTTTGAATGGTTTCCGGAAAATTTTATTTTCATAAATCTAGCATACTTTGATTATAGCATGGATAATTACATGGTCTATAAAATATCATATAATATATTTGCCTGTAAACAAAATTTTACATTTAGTTTATCTTTTTATTTTTTAACTTTATTATACTTACCTATAAGCTAATAGCCTGGTAAAAGTTATGGATTTTAAGAATATTGGTCTTTTAAAGCAATATGCTAAACTTCCTCCTACAATTTAACTGCTAGTCTTTGCAAGGATAGTAACTTACTCTGCCCATTTTATATTTGCCTTTCTCTCATTATATTTGATAACCCAGCTTAATTACCTCAAAGTCAAAAAAAATTCCATAGCTATGGGCATTAAAATTCCATAGTAAAGG
>CAYREF010000077.1:3887-4984 GCA_964423265.1 uncultured Actinomycetota bacterium | reverse complement strand
AAATGGCCTGCTGTAAACCCATTCAATTAAAGAGTTAATTCCATTAAGATTTAATTCGTTTAAAATATTTTTCAATAATAGCGTTTTCTTACCCCGGCCATCTGAAAACCTCATAACCGCCCTTAATGCTTTAACCCCAATCGAAAATCCACTTCCCTCATCCCCCAGTATATAATCCCAGCCATTGGCCTTAGCTTCTTTCCCCTCCTCATTTATTCCATAGCAATTAGAGCCTGTGCCGCATATAATCATTATGCCATTTTGGCTGCGAAGGCCTGCATAGAGGCCTATTTTAGAATCATTGCATATAATAATATTGGACGTGAGATATTTTGATAAATTAGATTTATTTATTAAATCTTTATATATTCTTTCATCACCCGGAGAATCTAGTCCGGACAGCCCAAAACAGGCACTGCCAAATTTAATATTATCAGTAAACCCTGCCTTATATATTGCATCAGTTACTGCACTTTCAATATTCCTTATTGAAATATCTGTGCCCACACTCTTATAGTTTCCAGATCCAGACTGGGATTCGGCAAGTATCCTTCCCCCAAAGTCTGCTATTTGCACAAAGGTTTTTGTGCCTCCACCATCCACCGCTAATACACAATCCAATTTTGCCAGTTTCACATCCTTTCTAAAAACTACTCGTATACCGCCAAAATATTCTCCGTGGGCGTATCCACAGTTATGTAATGGGACGGCCCTAGAATAATTCCGCCTCCATCCCCGAATAAGTCTTTTATTTTTTTAACTTCTAATTCTATTTCCCAGGGCGCTGCCCTGGGCAGGAGACCCTGGACATCTAATCCTCCATGGAAACAAAGGTCTTTTCCAAACTGCTTTTTTAGATTAGAAAGTTCCATATTTTTGGCAGATGTTTGCACCGGATCAAGAAGATCCACCCCCATTTCTATTAAATCTGGAAGTATGGCCGTGCAGTTGCCGCACACATGGAAACAAACTAAAAGGTTATGGCTTTTTGCAATTTCAATCAATTTCTTATCCCATGGCTTATAATATTTTCTCCACAAATCCGGAGAAAGCATTAAGCCTTCCTGGCTGGCAAAATCGTCCCAGATACCATAAAG
>CAYREF010000077.1:1983-3787 GCA_964423265.1 uncultured Actinomycetota bacterium | reverse complement strand
TCTTCACTTTCATAGGCTATTTGTTCGGAATTATTCTTGTAAATGCTAAAATCAAACCATTCCAGCTTTGGGTATGGATAATTTTCAACATCATCTAGTCTGCCCTTTTCCCTCAGGGGAGGATTTTTGGTAAACACAATATCCCTGTTTCCGCCAGAATATATTTCTTCTGGCTTTATTCCCCATACATAAAACCTGTTTATTTCAAATAATGCATCAAAATCAGGGCCAATATATTTGGGGAAATAAGTAGTAAAGCCCCCCAGGGTTTCCCCGTCTGAATAATTGTCTGCTCCCAGCTGCTCGGCCAGCTTATGCCAATCTTTTTCTAAATCATTAAGACTAAAATAATCTATAAGCCGTTTATTTACAGGTGGTTCTCCCCTGTACATAGTGGGGATTTTCCCAGCCTGCCTGTGATTTATTGCATCTAGCAGCAGTTTTTTCTTTTCCCCAACCATTATTTTGGTGCCACCTCTATAGGGCTTGCGGTAACTTTATCAGCAACCAATAATACATCTTCTCTGGGATTTTCGTGAAGTTGCAGGAGGGTTGCAGGCCTGTCCAGGGTTGGGGGATGCATGCATGCAATCCTGAAGCTGGCCAGCTGCCAATTCAGGTCACCGCCATCGCAATAAATCTCAATTCTTTTTGCACCAATTATTGATTTCATGCCTATAGTTACTGCCTTAGGGGGTAAGCCATAACAATTTCCGCCAATACCACAAATACTGTTAATTACAAAAGTATCTGAATTAAGTTCAATAACTCTAGTTTTAGAATTCAAAAATTTATCTATGCTCATCCGCCTGTAATAAGTGTCAAAAGGTTCATTAAAAGCAATATGTCCATGGTATCCTAAACCACCATAACATACATCAATACCTCCAAGCTCTTCAATCTTCTGGTCATTGTAGTCTAAGTCATAAGGATTTGGCCATATTATTTGATCCTTATTTAAGTTCAGGCTGCTATCAATTAAGCTAAAAAGGTTTTTTTCCATATAACCCCTGAAGCTCATAGGATGGTTTTTGCCTATTAGTCTTCCTTCCCAGTCCAGATACTCATCCATAAAAAATATCCATAAATTATCCAATTGGATTTTTTGCTCATTTATTATACTAACCAGAATTGGATATTGGGGGGTAGGACCTACCGGCAAGATGATTTTCGTATTTTTTCCCTTTTTATTATTGGAAATTATAGTATCAGCAATTGATCTTGCCATCTTCTCATATAAAGACCTCTGGTCTTCCACTACTTGGACTCCTACATTTGCCCAATCTCCTATTTTGCCAATGGGCATAGACATAATACTTTTAAAATCTTCATCGCTAACAGTTTGATGTGTTGCTATCCCTTCAAGCTTGCCCATAATTCGCCTCCTGTAATATATGCTAAAATTTTACCACTGACTTGTTCTTGGAAGATTCAACTGCAGCTAAAGCAAACTTTAGCGCTTGTTTCCCGTCTTCAAATGTCGCTACTTCTACCTCTTTATTTTTGGCAATACAATCTATAAAATAACGGCACTCAAGCAGGTATGCGTCTGTTTTATCAACATCAAGTTCATCAATAGAGCCGTCTTCCCGGTATATAGTTAATTTAGCGCCTTTAGCCCTTTCTTCTATATTTTTACCTGCCCTAAATATCCATTCTATAGTGCCCTTTTCGCAAAGGATTCTCAGTATCATGGTAAAGGGAAAGGCACCCTTAAATGCCCATCCGCCTTCCGCCAGGCCTGATACACCATTTTTAAATTCTATATTTGTGGCAATATGGACTAATCCGCCTTTTTCTATTT
>CAYREF010000077.1:0-1883 GCA_964423265.1 uncultured Actinomycetota bacterium | reverse complement strand
TTTATCATTTCATCAGCATCCTTTAGTGAAAGCGCTATAGGTTTTTCACAAAATATATTCTTTTTTGCTTCGGCTGCTTTTTTTACCATTTCAGCGTGCAGAAATGTTGGAACGCATACATCTACATTATCAATATCTTCCTTATCTAAACAATCATCTATGTCCCCGTAATACTTTGCATTTTGTTCTGAGGCTAGTTTTTTGCCTTTCTGTTCTACTTTATCTACCACTGCAACCACATTTGCATCACCAATCTCCTTATAGGAATCTGAATGAATTTTTCCTATAAAGCCAGCCCCGACAATTGCTATATTAACCATTATTATTCACTCCTTTACGATTTTAGACATAACCATAACTTTTTAAGAATTCATATGATTTCCTAACTGCTTCATTTATTGTCTCTAGTTTACGCTCTTTCCCGTCAAACTCAATTTCCACACTTATAGGTCCGCTATAATCCTTAATAGAATCAAAGATCTTATCAAAATCAACTACCCCTTCACCCAGGGCAGGAAAATTCCATTCCCCTGCTTTTCCTGTACCATGATCTTTTAAGTGAAGGTATCCCATATAGGGTATAGCTTTGTCTATATCTCTTTCCGGCCTTGTTTCCCCATACATAATTACATTTGACGTATCATAGTTTAACTTTACATTAGGGTGGTTTATTTTCTTTATTATCTCTGAGCCTTTCTCAGCAGTATTGCACCAGTTTCCATGCATCTCCAGGCATATGGTAACTTTCCTGTCTTTAGCATATGCGGCAAGCTCTGAAATATCGGAGTAGAATTTTTTTTCATCAGTGGAATCTTTTACTTCCCCTGCGTCTGTAGTAATAAAGTTTACCCCTGCGCGGGAGGCAAAATCTATAACAGCTTTAAAATTTTTTACTGTATCTTCCTTCATCATACGAGTGTGAGCTGCCACACACTGAAGTTTGAGGCCATATTTTTTGCAAAGATCTAAAACTTTTTTTTCATCTCCTGGTTGCATGTCCTCGGGCCTTGGTGAAATATGTTCAAAGAATCCTGGGCAGGTAGCAAGCTCCACATATTCAAAGCCAGCTCCCGATATTCCGTCTAGCGCTTCTTCTGTGCCATAATTTGGGTATGTTGAAGTAACAACACCTACTGTGTTCTTCATTTTATTCTCCTTCCTAATTTTTTATTTCTAAGGCAGTACTCTTTTGGTTAAACCTTGTGGATACATCTTCTGTTGGGCAAAAGCCTCTGCGTAGGGAACTGCTGCCTGAAATCCCCTAAACTCTGCTACCGTCCTTATGAAATCTGTAGCTTTGCAGTTATGCATATCCTCCAGCCAGCCCAGCTGTGACTGCATCTTTAGCATCATTTCTATTTTGGTATCAATAGTATCTGTAATGTCTACATATTCCTGCGGTTTAAAGTTTATACCAGCTAAGGTATCCATGTAATATAAATAAGGAAGCTTTGTTGATGGAGGGTTGCCAGTTTCCCACAATTTCAAATTGGCCAGATAAGTTGCTTCAAAAACAAGCTTGCTTGTATTTACATGATCAGAATGGTAGTCATTGGGTGAATGAGTAATAACCAGGTCCGGGTCTGCTTGCCTTATTACATCAATTATTTTTTCCCTGGATTCAAGATCAACTACCACTTCCCCATCTGATATTCCGCCCCATAATGGGGTAGCGCCAATTATTTTTGCTGATTCTTTTGCTTCTTTGTCCCTGATTGCCGCAATTTCTTCAGAGGTATGCTCTAAGCTCCCTTTATTCCCATCACACACATGGCACATATATACTTCATGGCCTTCTTTTACAAAACGGGCAAGAGTGCCAGCGCATAATATCTCAAGGTCATCGGGATGGGCACCGATTCCTAAAATTTTCATCTCTACCA
>CAYREF010000076.1:0-5106 GCA_964423265.1 uncultured Actinomycetota bacterium | reverse complement strand
GGACTATCTTTCACTTTTCTGCATACTGGAGAATGCTAAAAAGAGTTTAATATATGTGTGAGAAGGAGTTAATATGTTTACATGCGGTATCGATATAGGTTCTGTATCAACCGAAGCAGTTATCTTTGACCAGAAAAACAACAAGGTTCTCTCTTATATAATCATGCCCACTGGATCTAACAGCAAGACTGCAGCAGAAAAGGCTTTCAGTTTAGTATGTGAAAAAGCTAGCCTTACCAAATCTGATATTGGCTCTACTGTTGCTACTGGCTATGGAAGAATAAACGTTCCTTTTGCAGATAAAAATATAACTGAAATTAGCTGTCATGCTAAAGGGGCTCTTTTCTACTTTCCAGACATTTTAACAGTGATAGATGTTGGGGGCCAAGATAGCAAAGTTATCAAATTAGACCAAAATTCAAACCCAATAGATTTTTTAATGAATGATAAATGTGCAGCAGGTACAGGACGTTTTTTGGAAGTTATGGCCAAAGCATTGGAAATAGAATTAGAAAATTTTCAAAAAGTATTTATAAGCACTAATGGAAAAGTAGAAATAACCTCAACTTGCACTGTATTTGCAGAATCAGAAATAGTCTCCCTTATCGGCCATGGAGAAGATAAAAATAAAATAATCAAAGGCTTAATTTATTCAATAGCTAACAGGATAACCTCCATGGTGGAAAGAATAGGGCTACACCAGCCTGTATGTATGACTGGCGGAGTAGCAAAAAATCTAGGAGTAGTAAAAGCATTAGAAGAAAAGCTAGATACAGAAATAAGTATCCCTGCCGAGCCTCAGATAATTGGCGCAATTGGAGCAGCCATACTTGCTTCCGGTTTAAAATAACTTCTTAGCATGTTGAATTTCTTCATTACGGCTACTTATTTTGCCGTCAAGTTTAAGCTCAAATAACTTGCTTAGAACATTCTTAAATTTTGGTGAAGGTTTATACCCTAGATTGATTAGGGTATTTCCATCTATCTCAAGGGAAATATTTGCCAAAGCTTTTAAATATCTTAATATATTTTTTCCGTATACCTCTCCCCAGGTAGAACATATCACCTGAAGTTCGGGAGTAAAATTTTTAACTGTTTTATATAATTCAGAATTCTTTTTTATTTCAGTACCCAGCAACTTTTTAGCTTTTTTCATATTGCTTAAAGTATCTATGATAACTTGTATATCTTTCTCCTTTACTTTCATTTTAGAGCACCAGCTTCTTACTCTGCTTAGGGGTTCGCCTATCAGCATTAATATAAACAGTAGCCTCCATTTTTCTATACCTTCTTCATAATAGGGCTCCAGCTTATTTTTGGCAGAAATAATTGCCTTCATATTTGATATAAAATTGTCATCTGCCTTAACATTAAGCCCTATCTTATTTAAAGCCCCCAGGTCATATAATCTTTTTATAGACTTCCAGGGGCTTTCCTCGTTTAATATTGAAATTAGCTCATCCCTTATCCTTACACCAGTAAGTTTTGACACCATGTCCATATTAATGGTAGTTTTAGCTAGCCTTTCTGTCTGGGAGTCAATCCTAAAGCCCAACCTTTGCTCAAACCTTACTGCCCTGAAAATCCTGGTAGGATCTTCTATAAAGCTCAATTTATGCAAAACTTTTATCCTTTTTTCCCGCAAATCCTTCTGGCCGCCAAAAAAATCCAGTAATGTTCCGAAACTGTCCTTGTTTAAAGATAAGGCCATTGAATTAATAGTAAAATCCCTTCTAGATAAGTCTTGTTTTATGCTGCCCTTTTCAACCATGGGTAATGCTGCAGGCTTTTCATAATACTCTACTCTGGCAGTTGCCACATCTATATGCAGGTCTTTTCCCAGCACAATAACCGAAGTCTTAAATTTTTCATGGCTTTCCACCCTGCACTCTATTTTTCTACCCACAAGTTTTGCAAGTTTAATTCCATCTCCTTCAACCACAATGTCTATATCCAGGTTGGGTATGTCCAGTAAAATATCCCTTACTATACCTCCCACAAGATATGTATTGTAATTTAGCTCTTTCCCGGTCTCTGAAATTATGTTTAAAATATTTAAAATATCTCTGGGAAAATGTTTATTAATTTTTTCCCGCAGCCCAGCCTTAAAAGCTTTACCGTTATACTGGTCATAGCCTTTACCATGCAGATACCTCAGAATGTCCTTTCTGGTAATAATTCCCGTTATTTTGCCATGGGAAACAATGGGGATTCTGCCTATGCCATTTTCAACCATTTTCTTTTGAATATCCTCAACCGTATCATCCGGTTTTGCAGTAACAATTTCATGGGACCTGAAGCCTTTTACAGGAGCATGGGATAAACCATGTTTTATAGCTTTGTCAATATCTTTTCTGGTTATAATGCCTGCAAGTTTTTTATCCGAGCCAATTATGGGTATGCCAGAATGCCCATATTTTTTTAAAATCTCATCTACATTTTCAATGCTATCATCTTCTTTTACAAACCTTACCGGGTAAGACATTACATCCTTTGCCAGGGTAGGCTTGATTATGTGTTTTCCAATAGCATTTATTATTTTATCTTTAATTTTCCCATATTCACTTCCCTCTGCCACTGCAGAGGCAGCTTGTGGGTGACCCCCTCCCCCTATTTCTGATAATATTTTGGAGACATCCAGGCTTTGGTCATAGCTTCTAGCTACTATATATACCTTGTCTTTCATTTTTACCCAGCAGAAAACATCATTTAAATCTTCAATCTGTGAAAGCTTTCTAGTCAGTATGGAAAGGCCTTCAACATATCTTCCCGTTTCTGTAAAAGATATAAGCAATTCCTTCCCCTTTATTTTCACCTTCTGGGAGTAGTCAATTAACTTCTCTAAAAGTTCATGCTGTTCTTCACTGAGTGAGATATTATGGAATTTGTTTAAAACATACATATTTGCTCCTGCCTTTAGCAGAAGGGAAGCAGCTTCTAAGTCCATGGGAGAAGTATTGGGATAGGTAAAAGAGCCCGTATCTTCATATATTCCAAGCGCAAATAAAGTAGCCTCCAAAGGAGTTATTTTTATATTTTTCTTATCCAGTATATTAACCATCATGGATGTGGTTGCGCCTATTTCCAGGGAATAATCATAGTCGCTTTTAATATCTTCATCAGATTCCTGGTGGTGGTCATATATCAATATTTTTACCCCTTTGTTTTTTAAAGCTTTCTTGGCAAAACCTATTCTCTGGCCAATTCTAGTATCAACCATAATAATCTTGTGAACCTTAGATAAGTCAATATCCCTGGGATCCCTTAACAGCGGGAGGTCGTCTTCATGCAAGGTGATAAATCTCCTGACATTCTGGTTAACAGAAGTGGGCAAAAGTATGCTGGCCTGGGGATAGATTTTTTTTGCCGCAATAGTAGCAGCAAACGCATCAAAATCAGTACTTATATGTGTAACAATAATTTCCATATATTAGTTGGAAATCTTTTGATTGTCATTCGACATACCTATCATAACAAACAATTTTTGATAAAGGCTTTCTTCTCCGGGTGATTCCTTCTTTTGCAGGATACCCCACAGGAGTTAAGGCAACTACCCTGATATTTTCAGGGATATGCAGCAGATCTTTTACCAGCTTTTCTTTGAAAGCCCCAATCCAGCAAGTACCTAAACCCTGTTCAGTTGCAGCTAAGATTAAATGCTCAAGGGCTAATGCGGTATCCACAGCAAAACTACTCATATAGCCTCCCATGGTGGAATAAGCTTCATCTTCATTTGCACATGCCACAATTATTACAGGGGCTTCTGCTATAAAAGTCTGACTTTTGCAGGCAATGGCAAGATCGTTTTTCTTCTTATCATCTTTTACTAAAATAAGTTTCCATGGCTGCAGATTTTTAGCAGAAGGCGCCTTTCTGAATGCATTAAGAATATAATTTAATTTTTCTTCCTCTATTGGATCCGGCTTAAAGGAACGGATGCTTTTCCTTGAATCTATTATATCCAACAGACTTTTAAATTTCATGCCTTTCTCCCCCTTAAAGTTAAACACATTAAAACAAATGTTATCACCGAAAAAAAACTAAGTAAATATTATTTACCAGGATTGGTGGACATATTTTCTTATATACTTGTTGTAAATCTCTCTTACTCTTTCCACTTGTCCGTCAGCCAGTGGCGGAGCCTCTGAAACTTTGGCATTTGCTTCCAGCTGGGATACCTTGCTTGCCCCAGGTATAACACAACTTATGTTTTCATTCATGAGAACCCAGAGCAATGCATATTCGGCTAAAGAACTGGAATTAAATACTTCCTTTAATTCCTCAACTGCAGCCAGCCCTATGTTATAGGGTACTCCAGAGAATGTTTCTCCTTTGTCAAAAGCCTCCCCTTCCCGGTTGAAGTTGCGGTGATCACCTTCGCCAAATTTTGTATCCCTGCCAAACTTACCGGTCAATAGGCCGCTTGCCAGCGGCACCCTAACTATAATGCCTGCATTCTTTTCTCTTGCTCTGGGGAAAAATAATTCCTGTGGCCTTTGCCTGAACATATTATATATTATTTGTACGGTTGCCAGGTTAGGATACTCGATAGCCTTCAGGCCTTCCTCAATTTTTTCTACACTGACTCCAAAATGCTTAATTTTTCCTTCTTCTGTTAACTTTTCTAATAATTCAAAAAATTCAGGTCTATAATAAACTTCGGTGGGCGGACAATGTAGCTGTAGAAGATCAATTGTTTCCAATCCCATATTTTTCAGGCTGTCTTCCAGAAACTTTCTAATATTTTTCTCATTATAGCCACTTGCAGTATGGGGCTCTAATCTCCTACCGCATTTGGTAGCCACGAATATATCCCCGTCCATTTTCTTAATAAATTTTCCTATAACTTTCTCGCTTAGCCCCTCATTATATTTATCAGCCGTGTCTATAAAGTTAATACCCAGATCTGCCGCTTTCTCAAGTATCCCCCAGGCATTTTTCTCACTAAACTCTTCGCCCCAGCGCCCTCCAAGCTGCCAAGTTCCAAGTGATACTTCCGATACTTTGAAGCCTGTCTTTCCAAGCATTCTGTACTTCATGCCAATCCCCCCTATATATTCATTATCTTTTTTGCATTCTCCTCTATCCAGCCAAGGTCTGTATCTT
>CAYREF010000075.1:0-5165 GCA_964423265.1 uncultured Actinomycetota bacterium | reverse complement strand
CAGGTGAGTAGCCCGGGGGAATCTCACCCCCAGGCCCTCTCAGAACAGGACATGAGCCTTTTAGTGTTTATACTCCATTCTTTGGAGCTAAGAGAGCTGCAAGGCTTCTGGCTACTACCCTGGAAGGACTGTTTCTCTCCAGCCTTAGCTGGACACATAATCTAAACCTGTGCTCCATGCATACCTCTTTAAAAAAACTAGATTACCCGTAATTTAATTTTATCCTTGCAAGTTAAATGAAAATTGTATAAATTATTACAAATGAAAAATTTTTAGTTTATTAAAAATATAATATTGTTACATGGTTTGCAATTTCGCTTTTAAAACTGTAATATTTGATCTCGATGGAGTGGTCACTAGAACCGCCAAGGTACATTCAGCAGCATGGAAAATCGTCTTTGACAATTTTTTAAAAAAGAAAAAACAAAAAAGCAGTAACAGTTTCAAAAAATTCTCTCATGAAAATGACTACCTTCCCTGTGTTGATGGAAAACCCAGGTATGAAGGTGTCCAGTCTTTTTTAAAATCACGGAATATTAAACTTCCCAGAGGCAATCCTTATGATCCGCCTGACGTAGAAACTATATGCGGCTTGGGCAACAAGAAAAATAAGGTTTTCCAAAAGGTGGTAAAAGAAAAACCAATTGAAATATTCAAATCAACCCTCAATTTGATAAAGGATTTAAAGGCCAATGGAATACATGTTGGATTAGCCTCTTCCAGTAAAAATTGCCGACTGGTGTTAAAGGCAGCTGAACTTGAAAACTACTTTGAAACTTGTGTGGACGGGATTGTTTCTGCTGAACTGGGGCTGAAAGGTAAACCTGAAAGTGATATATTTATTAAAGCAGCTGAAAACCTGGGTGCAAAACCCAGTGAATCAGTGGTTGTTGAAGATGCGGTTTCAGGTGTAAAGGCTGGCAAAAACGGGCTGTTTGGGCTGGTTATAGGCCTGGCCAGAAAGAATAATGCCCAGGAACTTTTAAAAAATGGAGCAGATATTGTTTTGGATGATTTTGAAGGTGTATCAACCAGGCAAATCGATAAATGGTTTAGAAATAATGCAAAATCAAAACCAAGGATAGTAAAATCAATAAACAAATAGACAATTTCTTTGACAAAAAAGATAAAATCCGGGAACTTCTCTGTGAAAAAGAAGCATTCATCTTTCTAGATTATGATGGGACCTTGACTCCCATTGTCTCAACCCCGGATCTGGCAATCCTCAGTGATGACATGAAAGCAATCCTAAAAGAACTGGTAAGCAAATATACCGTTTCTATAATAAGCGGTCGATCTACTGATGATGTCCGTTCCAAGGTCAACATTGATAATATTTACTATGCCGGCAGCCACGGATTCGAAATTATCCAGCCTGATGGTAGAAAAATCATAAATGAAGAGGCAAACCGCTTAAGAAAAATTAAGAATGAAGCACAAGAAGAACTCAAAAAACAAACAGGACATATCAAAGGAGCCCTGATAGAGGATGTCAAATACACAACCTCCTGCCATTACCGACTGGTGCCTGAAGAGCATGTAGCTGAGTTTAAAGAGATCGTAAAAAGAATTGTCGCCAATTATCCAGAATTAAAACTGACTGAAGGAAAAAAAGTGCTGGAAGTAAGGCCCAATCTTGATTGGGATAAAGGGAAAGCTGTTAACTGGATACTGGACGCCCTAGGATATGATCCTGCTAATAATTCAGTTATCTACGTAGGGGACGATAGAACAGATGAAGATGCTTTCGCAGCCATAAAAGAATACGGTTTTGGTGTCCTGGTGGCTGAAGAAGTTCGGCCCACCGAAGCAAAATATAAGGTTAAAACTGTAAATAAAGTTAAGGATCTCTTATCTTATTTTGTAGAGTTGGCTTCATGAACTTGTGGAAATTAACTTACAATAATTTTGTACCAAAACAGGAGCTTTTAAGGGAAACGCTGACCACCCTGGGAAATGGTTACATCGGAACGAGGGGGGCAACTTGCGAAACAGGATCATCAGACATTCATTATCCGGGAACATATATAGCAGGTCTTTATAATAACCTACCTACTGAGATCGCTGGAAAGACTATCTATAATGAGGATCTTGTCAACTGCCCCAATTGGCTTGTATTCAGGTACAAAATTAATGACGGCCCCTGGTTCCATTTTTTTGACATTGAACTTTTGGATTATAAGGTTGAACTGGATATGTATAACGGCATACTTATAAAGCATTTCCGGTTCAAGGATAGAAAAGGGCGCATAACAAGCATTAACCACCAACGGATTGTATCCATGGCAGATCCGCATCTGCTGGCATTTCGTTACACTTTTAGGCCAGAGAATTACTCCGGGAAAATAACCATATTCACCGGACTTGACGGGCAGGTAGTAAACAATGGAGTAGACCGCTATAAACAATTAAATAATAAGCACTTGGTTCCGGTTGACGTAGGTAAGTTCGGGGAAGACAGCATCTATCTCCGCTCCAAGACAAATCATAGCAAAATTAAGATTAGTGAAGCAATGCGCACCTTTGCTTATGAAGACGATAAAAGGTTTTCCCCAGAATTAAGTGTGGTCGAATATGGCAGACATTCATGCATGCATGGGCTTATTCTTGATGTACATGAAAACCACCGCTATTCTGTTGAAAAGGTAGTTTCTGTCTATACTTCAAAGGATCAAGGTATTACTGATGATCTCCAGGAAGCTATAAAAAAAGCTGGCCAGGCTGACAGTTTTTCTCAATTATATGACAGCCATAAACAGAAATGGAAAGAACTCTGGTCGCTTTTCGATATTGAACTTGATGGAGATGATTTTTTCCAAAAAGTGCTCAGGCTTCATACTTTTCACCTTTTACAGACAGCGTCATTCAACAATAAATCCATAGATGCGGGAATGCCGGCCAGAGGCCTGCATGGAGAGGCATACCGGGGCCATATTTTCTGGGATGAACTTTTTGTTTTGCCTTTCTATAATTTAAGGGCACCCGAGATTTCACGAGCTTTACTTATGTACCGTTATCGAAGGCTAGAAGCAGCAAAAAAATATGCAGCCCAGCATGGCTACAAGGGCGCCATGTATCCCTGGCAGTCAGCTTCTGGTGGAAATGAAACAACCCAGATTATCCATCTAAACCCCCTTTCAGGCAATTGGGGACCGGATTACAGCTCCAACCAGCGCCATGTTTCAGCTGCCGTAGCTTATAATGTGTGGAAATATTATTACTCTTCAGGGGATAAACAGTTTTTACAAGATTACGGTGCTGAGATTATCGTAGAAATTGCTCATTTTTGGTCCAGTATTTCTGAATATAATAAAAAAACAGGGCGTTACGATATTTCAGGAGTTATGGGGCCTGATGAATTTCATGAAAAATATCCAGATTCCGAAGAAGGTGGTCTAAAAAATAATGCATATACCAATGTTATGGCTGTATGGGTAATCGAAAAGGCATTGATTATCCTGGACGATTTGCTGTCCCCACAAAAGAGAAAGGTCTTATTGGAAAAAGCGGGTATAAATAAACAAGAATTGGAACGCTGGCATGATATTACCGAAAAAATGACAATCCCTATAGACGAAAACGGCATAATCAGCCAATTTGAAGGGTATATGGATCTAGAAGAGCTTGACTGGGATTATTACAGAGAAAAGTACAATAATATCCACCGCATTGACCGCATACTAAAAGCTGAAAAGAAATCTCCTGACTATTATAAGGTGTCCAAGCAGGCGGATGTATTAATGCTTTTTTATGTGCTGCGTGAAGAAACTTTGGAACATATTTTTGAAAAATTAGGATATAAATTTGATCCTAGCATCTTTGAGAAAAATTTTGATTACTATTATCCCCGGACATCCCATGGGTCAACGCTTAGCCTGGTTGTCCACTCTTATGTTTGTTCGATTTTCAAGCATAGAAGTAACACCTTAAAACTTTTTCAGGGAGCTATGGAAAGCGATATCTACGATAAACAGGGAGGTACAACCTGTGAGGGCATACACACCGGGATAATGGCAGGAACAATTGATGTATTTCTAAGGGTTTTTGCTGGTCTGGAAATATTAAATGATAAAATTTGCTTGAACCCAGATTTGCCTGAAAGCTGGAAGACCGTCAGGTTCCAGGTTTGCCATAAAAATGTTTCCTTTAAGATAGCCATTAATTCAAAATACTCAAAGATTGTAGCAAGCCCAAAAAGCAAGATAGGAGAGAAGCCTTCAAGTATAGCAGTTCAAATTAAAGACAATACTTATCAATTAGTCCCCAAAAAGTTATATACCTTCCCTTTATAGCTTGCTATTGGTTTCATAAAAATCATACTTTTAACATTCAGGGTTTATCCTCCAATTTACTGCTGATAATGCCGCCGGAGGAGATGTCTTCGGGATATTTATTCCTTTACTCTAAAAAAGGCTGCTGGCAAGCTTGCCTTTAAATGTTTTTTTGCAATATAAAGTCATTTAGAAACTTTTACATATTATTGTAAATCACCACCTAGTTTAAATTTTTTTATTTTTCTTCAAGGATGAAAGTTACCTTCATTAAAACCCGGTATTCATAGATTTTTCCTTCTTCATTTACCTTTACTTCAAAATCTTTTATCCATGCAGACTTAATATTTCTAAGAGTTTTAACTGAACGGTTAATTCCTTGTTGGGCTGCATCCTCAAAACTCTTGGATGAAGATGCTTTAATTTCTGAAACTTTTGCTACTGCCATTGCTAATCTCCTTCCTATTTTTTATTTTATTGCCTTTAGATATATTTTACTCTTATAATGAAAATATATTAAATATTCCAAATTTAAATTTTACGATTTTTAAAAAATTGGTTACTGTTATAATCTCCAAGATTTTTATATAATTAAAATAATAATAAAAGAAGTTTTCTAAAACATGGCTAATAAAGAATTCTTGTATTTTTTAGAAGCTAAGAAGCCCAATGGAAACAGGGTAAAATATCCTATATACAGGGATGATAAATTTTATTATATTAAAGACCATAAAATAAAAAAAGGTAAAGACATAGAAGAAGAAGTAAAAAAACTTTTCAATGTTGAAGTAGTCGGGCCAATCTTTGAAAAACCACCCCACCAGGACCTAAAATTCAAAGAGTAAATTAGCATAATATATTCTAAAGAAAAGCATTGTCATTAAAATAGTTATT
>CAYREF010000074.1:2140-5321 GCA_964423265.1 uncultured Actinomycetota bacterium | reverse complement strand
TCTTTTCTAACTATCTCTATCGTTTTTTGGCTAACTTCCTGACCATATATCTCCTTTGCAACCATTTCCGCAGGATCCCCAGGTATTATATGCATGATAGAAAAAATAGCAATGGATACAATCAGAATTATAAAAATTGTTGAAAATACTCTTTTAATTATGTATGTACTCATTCTATGCTATACTTTATTAGCGCACAATTATCCTCTTCTCCATAACATAATTTGCCATGATTGCTAGCAAGCTTACTATTTAGATATTTACCTAAATCCTTTCTTTTTTCGGGACCTAGGTCCAGTCTTAGCATCCAATATTTTAAAGCCTGCTCCATATCCATATAAACATACGTATGTTTTAAGTCTAGCATCTCAATATCTGCAAAAACATTCAATTCATGGAGAAGGTTGTAAATATGAATGAATGAAGGAGGAGGCTTGTATTCCTCCTCCTTAAAGTGAAACCACATATCTTTATAAAAATTGGACCTGGAACTTATAACAATAAAAATTTGTTTTTTTGCTAATGATATAATCTTTTTTAATACAGATTTTATATCTTCTACACAATATAATGAATTTATAGCAATTACTACATCATGTTTTTCTACCTCTTCTACCATTACACCCTCTATACGTTTATTTATAAGGTAGATATTATCCAATTTCCCCATTTTTTTATACAGACATTCAGCCATTTGCATGGATGGTTCTATAGCAGTTACCCTTTTTATATTTTTAGCTATAGGAATTGTAAAAGCACCAGTTCCTGCTCCAATATCAAGCAATGTATAGCTATCCCTTAAAAACGTTTTAACCTTTTCCAATAATACACCTGGATAGTCATTGTGTTTTAGTTGAATATCATACCAATTGGCAAAATTTTTATCATTAAAAAGCTCCCATCCTTTTCTGGAAGAGACGTTTAGAACCGCATTTTGCCATTTTTTTGCCCAATTCATTATTAATTTCCTTATTTACCTTGGCCAGATAAATAGATATCTTCCCAATTAACATGAAACCATGGATGCAGCTTATAGCCTTCAACATTATTTCTTACTGCATTAATTAAAACCTCATCATAGATAGGAATAACTGATACTTCTTTTGCAGCCATTTCCTGTACCTCATAAAGCAGTTCCTTAGCTTTAGATTCATCGGTAGTAGCTAATGCCTTATCAATCAAGTTGTCTATTTCTGAATTATTGAGGTTTATGCCCATAGCAATATTCTGCCCACCTTCTGAGTGTAGCCATGCCTGCAAGCGAGTTTGTGGAGAGATACCTGCCCATGGCCTAATAGACAGGTCAGCATCACCTTCTACTAATTTCTCTTTCCAGAGTCCTGTTTCAACAACTTTTATCTCAACAGTTATACCAATTTCTCCCAGTTGCTCTTGCACAATTTCTGCTATAGTCAGATATGGCCATCTTCCTATAAGCCCTGTAGCTAAAAGAAATGTTATATTAAAATCTTTCCCGTCCTTTTCTAGAACTCCATCTTCATTAGAATCTTCCCATCCGGCTTCTTTTAAAAGTCTATTTGCTTCATCCTGATTATTGTATTCAAAAAGTGGCTCAGGATGCATCCATGCAGATTCTGAATGTGGGGTTATGCTTTGCATAACTTTTCCGTAACCTTCAAGAGCATAATTTATTATGTTTTCAGGATTTATTGCATACATAACTGCTTTTCTAACATTTACATCATCAAAAGGTGCTTTAGTTGTATTGATGCTCATATAATGGGGTACAGCGCCATCAATTGTAAGAATGTCTACCTCAGGATTTGTTTCAAGCATTGCTACATGCTCAGGAAGAACTCCACCAGTATCAATTATCATATCTATCTCTCCTGCTTCAAGAGCCAACATCCTGGTGGTAGCATCTGGTATATTTTTTAGTGTTATCTTTTCTAAGATAGGTTCGCCATTCCAGTAATCTTTATTTTTTTCTAATATAAGTTTCTCCCCTGTTACCCATTCAGTTCTTTTGTATGGACCAGTACCTATGGGTTCTAAAACATTACCTTCTTCATCTATCCCACTCGGTGCTATTATTGCAGCTCCAGGCCAAGCTAAGGAATATAGGAAAGGTGCAAATGGCTCAGAGTGTACTACTTCAATAGTATATTCATCAACAGCGTTTATAGACTCAATTTTGCCAAATAGATCTGGAGAAGTTTCTGAAACTCTTATAAGGTTTTGTTTTACTACTTCTGAATTGAAGGCAGAACCATCATGAAATTTTACACCTTCTTGGAGCTCCAATGTCCATTTCAGCCCATCCTCAGATACATCCCATGATTTTGCAAGTCCTGGCTTATAACTCAGTTCAACATCCCTGCCAATCAAGGTTTCTAATACTCTAGTAAGAGGTGGATGTGCTCCATAACCATACTGTACTCCTGCATCTCTGCCTAATCCTGCAACTATTTCCTGGGAAGTTTCTTCTTTGCTTTCTTCTTCTTTATTTTTTTCTTCCGAGTCTTTTACATCCTGCTGTGTATCATCTTGGTCTGCAATTTCTTGCCCTGCTACCTCCTCTTTAGATACTCCATTTGAGTTGCTCTCTTGTCCAGTACAAGCAGATAGAGTAAAACTAAGTACGAAAATTAAAATAATTGATAAAATAGCTTTCTTAGACATTGTTGTTCCTTTCTTGAGTAACACTTATGTATAAATAATAACACGATATAATTTATCATATTGCTACTGCTAAGTCAAAATTATTAAATTTTATTAGAACTAAAAGAATTAATTTAATTTAGAGGAAACGATTGTCTAGTGGGTTAAGAAGAACTCTTTCTAATAATGCTTTCAGAGCCCAGGTAGAAACATGTAGTATACTTTAAAAAGTTAAATTTCATCTTGATAAATATGATAATAAATATTAGTATATAAGCAATTACTTAAATATTTATGAATAAAGTGACTAATAACATAACCAAAGTAGCAGATTTTTTTAAGGCTCTGGGTGATGCTACACGTATTAAAATCCTAAAACTGTTACTCTCACATAATAAGCTTTGCGTAGGCATGATTGCATTCAAGCTAAATATAACTCAACCTGCTGTCTCTCAGCACCTCAAAACCTTAAAAACCAATGGGGTAGTTGAAAGGCATAAGAACAGGCTCCAATGTGCATTACAAAATTAAAGAAGAAGTATTTAAAAAATATGGAATT
>CAYREF010000074.1:0-2040 GCA_964423265.1 uncultured Actinomycetota bacterium | reverse complement strand
TATTTAAAAAATATGGAATTGACCTGGCTAAAATAATAAAAAATAAAAGCTTAACAGAAAGTGATTTATAAAGATAAATGGAAACCATCATAGAAGTTAAAAACCTTACAAAAAACTTTGGCAATCTTACTGCTGTAGATAATATCTCCTTGAGTGTTCATAAAGGTGAAATATTTGGTTTTCTGGGACCGAATGGCGCTGGAAAAACTACTACAATTAGAATGCTTACTGGGGTCCTATTCCCTGACACGGGAGAGGCAATAATTGATGGAATTAATATGGCTAAAAATCCTATTGCAGCCAAATCTAAAATGGGGGTCATCCCTGAAATTGGAAATACCTATATGGACCTTTCAGCTCTCCAAAACATACTGCTTTCTGGAAAATTCTACGGAATTAGTTCTGGAAGCCTAAAAGATAAGACAATAGAGCTTCTTAAAAAACTGGAATTATACAATAAAAGGAATATGCCTGTAAGAGGCTTCTCAAAAGGACAGAAACAGAGGATAAGCATAGCTTCAGCAATTGTACACAATCCTAGTATTCTTTTTCTTGACGAGCCAACCTCAGGCCTTGATGTTCAAAGCCAGAGGCTTATAAGAGAAATAATTAAGGATATGAACAGCGGTGGAACCACAATTTTTTTAACAACACACAATATAGAAGAAGCAAATATTTTATGCGACAGGGTTTGCATAATAAATAATGGCAAGATTGCTGCAATTGACAAACCTGAAATACTTAGAAGCACCATAGAAAAGACTAAGTCAGTAGAATTATCTTTCAATAAAAAAATAGATACGGATTTACTAAGGGGCAATAAAGATATAAATAAGATAGACGTATATGGCGACAAACTAAGGCTTTATACAGAAAGCCCTGACAAGATGATAAAATTTATAACGGACTTTGCCGAAGAAAAAAGCCTTGAAATAATAACTTTGGAAATATTAAAAGCAAGTCTTGAGGATGCTTTTATAGAGTTTGTAAAGAAGAGGAGCCATGAATAAAATTACCCAAGCAATTAGAAGCATATTGGTAGTAACTGAAAAGAATGTAAGGATTTATTATTCAAAGCCCCCTATCATTATTTTTGGCCTTTTATTTCCATTTTTCTTATTTCTAGCTTTCTTTCTGGGCAGGCAATTGGATTTATATAATTTTTTCCCTGGATTTATGGCTATGTCTGTTTTTTTTACTTCTTCTTCAGTGGGACCTTTGATTACACCATGGGAAAAAGCAATGGGAACTTATGAGAGACTCCTTTCTTTTCCTGTTACCACAAGCACCCTCATATTGGGTGATACTATGGCAGGCATGATTTTTGGGCTGGGATTAAGTACTATTCTTGCAATTGTAGGCATTTTTACACTTAATTACAGCGTAAATATCATAATGCTTATTCTGGGAATCATTGTTTCTTCCTTTATTTTTTCTTCCCTGGGAGTTTTCCTTGCTTCTCCTTCTTCCAAAAGTCCTTCAAATATTATGATGCTTTCAAGTATAGTGCGTTTTCCACTGATATTTATAAGCGGCATATTTATTCCCTTAAATGAATTGCCGTTAGCAGGCAGGATATTATCATACTTTTCACCCATAACCTACCTTGTCGATATATTTAATTATAGCTTGAAAGGCACACACAATATAAATATCTGGATAGACTTTGCTGCCTTAATAGGTTTTTGTATAATTTTCCTGTACCTTGCAAATATTTTCCATAAGCGTAATTTACTTAAAGGTTTGTAATTTTTATGCTATTTGTATATTCGACCTTTTAATACTAAGAAAGCTGCGTATTTATTTCAATTCTATTTTTTTAAGGTCGGTAAATTTATGCTATCAAATCTTAAAAGCAGACCGTTAGCCAAAGCAGTAGAGCCCAAAGAGAGGAGTCCACAACCAATTAAAATTAGAAATATTCTACTGTTTATTAAGGTAGCTATGCAAAATTATTAAAGCAACCACAATGCATAAAGCAAAAGAAGTAGATAAAAAGCTGGTTTTAAATTTATAATAGTACCAGGCTTATTGAGTGTA
>CAYREF010000073.1:0-5428 GCA_964423265.1 uncultured Actinomycetota bacterium | reverse complement strand
CTAGCCCAATCCTGGATTTAAATATCGAGGTAATGAGATAAGTAAAATTTTTATGTTGTTGTAAACTTTTTATATAAACTGCACTAATTTTGGCTAACATGTAAAGAGGGATGTTTATCTCATACATTGACATTGTTAAATATGGATATTAAGATAAATCACATTTCCAAGGGATATAACAATGAAAAAAAATACCATAAATTATATAGTTGACTGGATAGCATTCTTAATTTTCCTTGTTACATTTATAACTGGTATTATGAGATTTTCAGCCATTCTTTCCTTTATAATCATTAACATAGGACCGGTTAATGTAAACCTCTTAAATTCCATTCACCGCTGGTCTGGAGTCATCACCGGGATAATGATTTTGATACATTTAATCTTGCACTGGAGATGGGTTAAAAATAATACAAAAATTTTATTCAGGGGCAAAAAAAATAAAAGACCCAGGTTAAAATAACCAAAAATATCTTCAAGGCCATTTGAATCCAAGCCTTGGCCCTACACATGTACGCTTATGGGAAGAAATGCCAAAATCTACAGATAGTCTCTACTTGATTTATCCGGTCCAGTCATTTTTTGAAGTGCATTTTTTATCACTTTTAAATCATGATAATATGCTTTGGGTCTGTCAATTTTTTCTCAAAAGGCAAACGACTTTTGTAAGTTGCAGATTTACTTTATTTTAGAGGCCCCATGAGTTCTAAACTTCCAATAATCCTATCTTCTTTTTTATTTTCATTTCTATTATTCATATTGAGCCCTTAAATAATAATTTTTGGCTCTTTTTTAAAATATTTTTTGTTTTTAATTATGGATTTATTGGCCTAATCTTGAGCAACTCTCTCTTTTACTTACCCTATACCAATATTGGTCCAGTTTTTAAGTTAAGAGCAGGAGGCAAGCAATCCAGTGTAACTACCTATCGGGCCTAATGGTATTGTAGTCTATACAGTAGACTTTGTAACCTCAAAGTTAAAACCTTATCCTGGGCCACAGAGATACTGTCAGAAATCTTAACCGCTCAGTCGTTCATTTCTTATCTTTCTTTTGCTATTTGCTATTGTGCTGGCACCAAAATGAAATCTGCCTTATCAGCCATAGCCTTGGAATTTGTACCTAATATCCTGAACCGCTTCTATTCTTATTAAAAAATATCAAAATGTAAAAAGTATATAAAAAAGGCCAAAGAGAACTATAACCTAAGTGGAAGCACTTAGCATATGCAGCCCCTACTAATTTCCCAAGCCAGTATTTTTAAAGCTCTCACTCTTCTGCCCAGTTCCTGGACGCAGGAGGGTTTTAGTATTCCTTAAAGCTGTAGCTACTTACTTGGGTTAAATTTTAGCGGAGTTAGCCTATAAGCCGAGTTCTGTCCTAAGTGGTCATCTATCTAGGGCAAATATTACTATTTGCCTCTAGCGGCCTTACCCGGAAGAAAGCGGGCCACTTTATCCTTCCCTATTTGGCCTTGCTCTGGATGCGGTTTGCCTAGCTAGCCTGTTACCAGACTACCGGTGGGCTCTTACCCCGCCTTTTCACCCTTACCAGCTTTCACTGGCGGTATGTTTTCTGTGGCACTAGCGCTAAGACTGGGTTTGCACTCAATCCCGCTGGGAGTTACCCAGCATCCTGCCCTGTAGAGCTCGGACTTTCCTCGCAAGACATACTTACGCGACCACCCGGCTAACTCCAGAATATTATAATACAGCCAATTAAAATAAAATCAAGTGCTTACTCTTCTATGGCTCCAAAATTAACCTCTTCTTCACCTTCGTAGGTAAGCTCTTTTTTATCTAGTGCCTTATTTACCAGGGAATCTGCTTCCTTGTTTTTCTCCCTGGGTACCAGCCTTAAATCAACCAACTTATACTTGCTCAAATTCTTGTTTATATTTAAATAAACCTTAAGTAAATTCTTATCCTTAATTTTCCAAATTTTCTTCAACTGGTTATATAAAAGCTTGCTGTCAGTAATAAATACCACCTTTTTGGTATCATATTTTTCTAAAGCCTTTAATGCTTCCTCTAATGCCTTATACTCAGCAATATTATTTGTGTTTTCCCCTATATATTTAGAAATCTCTCCTATCTTATTACCTTTATCGTCATATATGGCTACCCCTACTGCAGATGGACCAGGATTGCCCCTTGAACCACCATCAATATAAGCTTTTAAGTATTCATATCTCATCAGACATCCAACTCTTTCTTTATATTATCAAATTCTTCCCTGTATATTACAGACATCCTTCCGCATAGGGGGCACTTATAAACCTTGTTAGTATCATTTATTTTTGCTGCTGCCTTTGAAGGAATTTCCATATTGCAAACGCTGCAGAAATTATCCTTCAGCACTGTAACCGCTATGCCGCCTTTCTTTTCTTTAACCTTATTATATTCTTCTAAATATTTTTCCGGGACAGACTCAATAATTTTTTTTCTTTTCTCCTTCAGTTTTTTTAAGTTTTCCTCTAATTCCTTTATCCTTCTATTTATATCTTCTTTTATTTTATTTACTTTTTCCTTTTGTTGAACGCTTCTTTTTTTAACTTCCCCTAACCGGGCTTCCATATCTTCTAATTCCATCATCAGTTCAATAATCTCGTCTTCCATCTTGCTATTAGAAGTCTCCAGGGATTTTATCTCTTCCTGATAGTTTAAAAGTTCCTTTGAAGTTCCTATTGTACCGCTGAACAGTTTATCATTATTCGATTTTATCTTTTCATTATTCAGTTCTACCTTATCTTCAAGCTTCTTCCTCTTTGACTCTAAATGGTTATACTCTTTTTGAATTTTATCTAATTCGTCTTGGGCTTCCCTATATTCTTCCTGTGCTTCCTTTAGCTCTTTGCTTTTCGCTGCTTCCTTGAGTCTATTCAAGTTGCTACTTATCATATTCTCAACAGTCTGAAGCTTAACTAAATTTACGGCATCAAAATTATTAGTCAATATAATACCTCCATGCGGTATATCCTTTTTTGCTTTTTATAATTTTTATCTCTTGGTTTTTAAAATAACTTTCCAGCTTGCTGCAAATATCGTCAATTGCATACTTTTCACTGTTGCTGTGCCCAAGCTCTATCACTACTTTGCCGCTATTTATTACTTCCAGGGCATTATGGTATCCTATCTCCCCCACAACCACAATATCACAATCTAATCCTACAAAATTCCTGGTAAGGGAATTGGCGCTTCCACATGACAGTGCCACTCTTTTTATCCTCTTGTTTCTTAAACTAGAAGGCTCATCTGAAATCCACCTGAAGTTTCTAATCCCCATAATTTCTTTAAGTCTTAATAGGAATTCATCAAAAAACATTGACTTTTTTAAGGTGCCTAATCTTCCAATTCCTTCCTGGGACAGCTCATTTTCAATTTTAAAAATATCATAGGCAACCTCTTCATAAGGGTGGACCTTTAATACTTCCTGGACCATATTATCCTTGTTGCCCTCATCCACTATGCACTCAATTTTTATTTCTTTTTCAAAGTTTAATTTTCCCACTTTTCCAGAAAAGGGCTTGGAACCTTCAAGAGGCCTGAATGTACCCACACCTTTAGTATTAAATGTACAACAAGAATAATTTTTATAGATTCCTCCACTATTTTTACAAATAGTATTTCTCACTTCTTCTTCTGCTTCCTCTGGAACAAAAACAACAAATTTGTACCACTGCCTGCTATTTCCCTCTATAATTTCTATATCATTAAGGGAAAATTTTTCAGCCAGAAAATCATTTAATCCTCCACACATCAGGTCATAATTTGTGTGTGCACAATAAAGGCTAATGTCTTCTTCGATTAATTTTTTAACCAAGTTTTGTGCATAGTCACTATCAACTACCCTGTAAATTGGCTTAAATATTAAGGGGTGGTGAGAAAACATTAAATCAGAATTGGTATCTATAGCTTCGCTTACGGAATTACTGTTTACATCTAAGGTTACAAAAATTTTCTTTATGTTCTGGTTTAAGCTCCCCACCTGCAATCCCACATTATCCCACTCCAGTGCTTGACGTTTGCAGAATAATTTATCCAGAGTATTTTCCAATTGTTTTAGTAACATAATTTAGCCAAGTTTCATTGTATTATTAGTCTAAATATTATAATATTTACTCACAAATAAAAAGAAATTATTACAATTTATAAACCTTGCAACAAAGGAAATAAATGGACCTGAACAATGAGAGACTTCTCTATGACCGGGATCCAGGGGAAATGATCAATGTCTTATTTAACTTTCCAAAGCAGTTCAAGCAAGCAGAAAATTCAATAGATGATATTGACTTTAACCTTAGACAAAACTATAGGAATGCATTAGTAATTGGTATAGGAAATTCTGCATTTATGGCCCATAGACTGGTAAACGCAATTGACATTAATAGAATTAATATTCCTATTATCTTTAGCTCAAAAAATACTATTCCCTCCTGGGTGGACCGGGATACCTTGGTAATTGCCTTATCTCACAGTGGAGAAACCCTGGAAGTTATTGAATCAGTTAACCAGGCTCTTTCTAAAGGTATAAAAGTTGTTGCCATAACCACGGGGGGCAAGCTAAAAGAAATGGGCCATAAAATCAAAGATATTCATCTAATTGTATACCACACAAATATTAAATCTAGAATGGCTTTAGGATATATGTATGCCTTGCTGGTAAATGTATTAAATAGGACAAATGCTTTAGACATATGCATAACCAAAGAAGTTTGTACACTTGGAATTGACTGGGATGAAGTTGAACATACACTACACAGGAGTGCGCTGGAGATAAGTCCGGACGTTAAAGTATATAAAAATATTGCAAAAAAAATAGCAATGAACCTGCACCAGAATATTCCAGTAATCTATGGGGCAACAAAAATAACAGAAACCGTATGCTGCAGGTTAAAAAGCCAATTATGCACTAACAGCAAAAACTTTGCACATTATTATTCTATCCCTGAACTAGACCATGATGAATTAGCCGCATGGGAGATGAAAAGTGAATTAAGGGACAAGTTTTTCATACTCTTTATAACGGATAATGAAGAACGTGTAGAAATAAGGAAAAGGATTGACATAATAAAAGGGATGCTCTTAGAAAAAAGGCTTCATTTCGAAGAAATTACTATTAAGGGTAAGAACAAAGTAAATAAAGTTTTCAATGGTATATATTTGGCTGACTGGATCTCTATTTATGTTGCATTCCTTAATGAAGTTGACCCGTCCTCAAGAAATTTGATTGACCAAATGAAAAAAAGGCTTAACCAAAGCATTACAGCTAATCAAAATTAAAGATAACTTAAGCTCACAACTCACTTAAGATTTCATTTAAGAATTTAAAGCAATAATTATTTTATTCTAAATAGTTAGTTCTCCTTTAGCCTTCCTATAACTGGAAATCTTTTTAGAAATTCTATTCCATGTAGAGCATTTTCCAA
>CAYREF010000072.1:0-5554 GCA_964423265.1 uncultured Actinomycetota bacterium | reverse complement strand
GGTTTACCTTTAAGATCAAGCGTTGTTATTTCTCAAATAACGCTGTAGTGTTAGGCAGAAAAATTATTTTAAAGGCTTAATGTATGGGATAGGTCATGGCGGTGGTGGAGAGGCAATGGTTTTTATTGGTTTTACAGGCATTGCAAATTATATAGTATATAAATTATTTCCTGGAATTATTCCCGGGTCCGAGGCGCTTGGAAATATACAATGGTACCTTCCGCTGGTAGGTTCTCTGGAGCGCATTTTTGCCATAGGTATCCAGATATTTCTGTCGGTGCTGGTTATGCATGCATTTACAAGTAAGAAATATTATTTTATTGCCATTGCTTTTTTCTTTCACCTGCTAGTAGACTTTGTAGCTGTATATGTAAATAACAGGTTTGGAATTGCTGCTGCTGAGATAACTGTATTTTGTTTTGCGGTAATTGCGGTAGTGTTTACAGCTCTCTTAAGGCCTAAAAATTTTAATTCTTTTAAGTTATAGATATAAGGATTAGCAATTTATAAAGAGGGGAAAATGGAAAATTATGCTAAAGCAAAGAACAGAGTATATGAGATTTTAGAAAAGTCAGATCCAGAAGACATTGTAGGGAAAACAGTAGATATTTTTCTGATAGTGCTGATAACCTTAAATGTCTTTGCTATTGTTCTTCAGTCTGTAGTAGGGATATTGGTTAAATATTATATTGTATTTAGAATTTTTGAGATTTTTTCGGTAGCTGTATTTACTATAGAATACCTGCTCCGCTTATGGTCATGTAATGCTACAGGGAAATATAGGGGAATTGTGAAGGGGAGGATAAAATTTGCCCTATCCCCCATAATCATGATTGATTTTCTGGCTATTCTACCCTTCTACCTTCCTTTAGTCATTGCTGTTGACTTAAGGTTTTTAAGGGTCTTAAGGTTGTTTAGATTGTTTAGGATTTTTAAATTCAGCCGGTATTTTGAGGCAATGAATGTCCTTGGGAAGGTGTTAAGAAAAAAAAGAGGTGAACTAATTATGACCTTGTTTACAGTTTTCTTGCTCCTGATTATAGTCTCAGGGTTCATGTTTCAGATTGAAAGCAGGGCCCAGCCAGATCAATTTTCTAGCATACCCATGGCAATGTGGTGGGGAATATCTGCAGTAACACCGGTTGATTTCGGATTAAGACCTATCACTACTCTGGGTAAAATTTTAAGCGCAACAGTTGCCTTCTTGGGAATAGGGCTATTTGCTTTGCCAGCTGGAATTATTAGTTCTGGCTTGACCGAAATTATGGGAAACAGAAAGAAGAAAATTAAATGCCCAAACTGCGGGGAAGAAATTTATGCAAATGATAAATGACCTAAATTATATAAAGAGAAAATTAGATAAAATTTCCAGGGTAAACTTGGTCAGTTTGCCCACCCCTTTAGAGAAACTGGACAATTTGGCTGGAAAGCTTGGAGGGCCTGATATTTATTTAAAAAGGGATGACGTTATAGGTGGAAATAAGATGAGGAAACTGGAGTTTTTAATGGCTGATGCTCTCCAGAAAAAGAAAAGGAAAATAATAACCTTTGGCTCAGTTGAATCAAACCATACCAGAGAAGTTTCTGTGGCCTGCAACAAGCTGGGGCTGGAACCAGTAATTTTGATAACCAAAGAAGGCAAGATAAGGAACCAGGGAAATTATCTCCTGAACCGGATACTGGGAGCAGAAATTAAGATACTGGATCCTTTAAAGCCAGGACCAGCTGAAAAAGGCGGGCCAAGCACTATTGAAGAATTAAGCAAGGCTTTAATAGAAAAAATCCCGGATAGCTTGAGGAAAGGTGACTATTATATAATACCAGTGGGAGGTTATGTGGCCCTCGGATCAGTGGGTTATTTGCTGGCTGCCCTGGAAATGTATGAACAGTGCAGAGAAAAAAATATAAATGTAGATTATATAGTAACTGCAGTAGGTACCACAGGGACTTTTACAGGCCTTCTTTACGGCTTGTCATTGATAAACAAAATTGAGAACAGGGATATAAAATTACTGGGGATTAGTGTTACAAGCCCCCAAAAAAAATCATATGGAAGCATTATAGAAAGATGCGATAAAATAGGATCTATGGTTGGCTGTCCTATTAAAATAGGAAAAGAAGATATTAAGATTATAGACAATTACCAGCCAGGATACGGGATTCCCAGCTCAGGTGCAGTAGAAGCCATAAAATTAGTAGCACGGGAAGAAGGGGTGTTTCTGGACCCGGTATATACAGGAAAAGCCATGGATGGACTGATAAAAAGTATAAGCAGTAATATGTTTAAAAAAAGCAGCAGTATTGTATTTATTCATACTGGAGGTTTTCCCTCCTTATTTTCATGTAGCAGGTATTTTTAGGTTATGTTACAGAAAGTATATTTGCCAGTAATAATAGCAGTTTCTTTTATTATTGCAGCCTATCTGGCAATGATGGCATACAGGTTTTTAAACCAGTCCAGATATGTATATTTTCCTACCCGCAGAATACATTCAACCCCTAGGGACATAGGTTTGGAGTATGAGGATGTTTATATTAGAACAGTAGACGGGGTAGAAGTAAATGGCTGGTTTATAGATTCAGGAAGCTCAGTTACGGTATTATTTTTGCATGGCAATGGGGGGAATATTTCAGATAGGCTTGCCCTAATAGAAATATTTACTAAAATCGGGCTTTCCACTTTTATAATTGACTACCGGGGCTACGGAAAAAGCGGGGGAAAGCCTACGGAAGTTGGAACCTACCGGGATGCGGAAGCAGCCTGGAATTATCTAGTGGGTGAAAAAAAGATAAGCCCTTCTGAGATAATATTGTATGGCAGGTCTTTAGGTGGACCGGTCGCTGCAAATATAGCCTCCAGTTTTAACCCCCGGGCGCTAATACTGGATTCTACTTTCACCTCTATTAAAAATATTGGCTCAGAGCTTTATCCTTACCTGCCGGTAAAAAAATTCTTTAAATATGACTATAATACCATTAGCTTTTTAAAAGAGGTGAGCTGCCCGGTACTGGTAATACATAGCGGAGGGGATAGTTACATTCCTATAAAACATGGCCAAAAAATTTACAATGCCATAAAAAGTGCCAAAGAATTTGCAGTTATTAGGGGAAATCACAATAATGGCTTTTTGTTATCTGCAGATACTTACCTAAAAAAGATAACAGCTTTTTTAGGTTTAGCTGGAAAAGATAACCACTGAAAGTAAGATTTGCAGAAAGCAGCTTTAATATAAAGAATTGGGCTTTTTTAATAAGGGCAAAAAATAAAGTCTTTTCTATTTCTTCTCTTCTTTTTTCTTTTCTTTATCTATTTCTTTTGAAACCCTGACTTTAAACTTACAGTTAGCACAAGTCATAAACCCCTTCTTTATAGGTGCTCCGCATTCCGGGCAGAATATTTCATCTTCTTTTATTTTATTTGGCATACTGCTCCTTTTTTTAAATATTATATCATTTTAGGAAAGATTTATTTAATAAAATTTGGAATGGTTAAAAATTTCTTATAAAATTATAACAAAATTGTTTTTGCAATTGCCTTTAAATTATCAGCCATGGAAAAGATAAAAAAATTTAAAATTCTTGGGCTTGGAATAGCGGCATGCGCTGTTTACTGGCTGCTGGAATCAGTGATGGATTTTTATTTTTTTAAGAGGGAAGCATGGATAAATTCTTTGCTTCCAGGGGAAGCCCATGAAATATGGTTAAGGTTTGTGGTTATTGTAATAATTTTAGGCATTAGCCTATATATGCAGGCGGTTTATATAAAAATAGGGAACTTAAATACCCGGCTGGAACATATAAAACAAGTGCTAGCTTCCATCCAGGACGTCAACCAGATAATAACCAGAGAACACAATAAGGATAAATTGCTGGAAAAGACATGTGCTACTTTAGTGAAAGACAGGGGCTTTTTTAATTGCTGGATAGCGTTAAAGGACAGAGGTGGGAATATAGAGAAGGTATACAGTGAAGGACTGGAAAAAGAGTTTGATGAAATAAAAAAATGCTTACATGAAGGTAAGACACCTTATTGCATCAGGGAAGCTAGCAAGGCAGAAGGAGCTTTGTTTATCAGTACACCGGATAAAACCTGCCAGGATTGCCAAATGTCTAAAAATTATACAGGCAGGGGATCGATGTGCACCAGGCTTGAAAGGAGGGGCAAGGTTTATGGGTTCCTGGTGGTCTCATCCCCAAAGGAATATATAGAAGATCCGGAAGAAAAGTCATTATTTGAAGAAGTAGCCGGGGATATAGCATATGCGCTGGAGAGCATAGAACTGGAAAATATCAGGGAAGAGAATGAAGAAAGGATTGTTGACAGTGCCAGGAAGTTTATAACTTTATTTAACAGTATTAATGATGCGGTATTCATACATGACCTGGAGGGAAATTTTTTAGAAGTAAATGAGGTTGCCTGCAGAAGGCTTGGTTATAGCCGGGATGAATTTTTTGAAATGAGCCCAAGGGAGATAGATTCCCCGGAATATGCGCCTTTGGTTGAAGAAAGGATAAAAAAACTTAAAGAAAAAGGGGCTGTTTTTTTTGAAACGGAGCATGTTACAAAAGGCGGCAAAAAAATACCTGTAGAGCTTAACAGCAAAGTAATCGATTATGAAGGTCAAAAGGCAATATTGAGTGTAGCCCGGGATATAACTGAAAGGAAACAGGCAGAAAAAAAGATAAAGGAGCTAGTTTATTATGACCCGCTTACTGGGCTTCCCAATAGGAGGCTTTTAGATGACAGGTTCAAGATGGCCCTTGCCAGCGCTGAAAGAAATTCTAATATTGTAGCTGTAGCTATGATGGATTTAGATGACTTTAAGGACGTAAATGATAGCCTTGGCCATACTGTAGGAGATAAACTATTAAAGGAAGCTGCAAATAGGCTGGAAAAGATTTTAAGGAGGACCGATACCGTTGCAAGGCTGGGCGGAGATGAGTTTATTTTGCTAATACCCTCAGTAAAAAACAGAAAGGCTATGGAGGCTGTAGCTAAAAAAATACTACCATTATTCAGAAAACCCTTTAAATTAAATGGCCAACGTATAAATTCTACCATTAGCATTGGAATTGCACTCTACCCTAATGACGGCAAAACCAAAGAGGAGTTAACCAAAAGAGCTGATACAGCAATGTACAGGACAAAAGAGAAAGGGAAAAACAGCTATTACTTTTATAGCTAAATCTCAAAATATTTGAAATCTTTTGCAAGCAGACAATTCTCTGAAGCCAGGTTTCCCAGGTCTTTTATTTCCTCAGCCCGCTAGCCCGGATAGATGTGGGTTATTATTGTTTTTTTAGGCCTAGCTTTAGATATAAGGTTTTTATGTCCCCTCGGGACATGTGCCCGGCTGATTTTCTGCTGATTGGAAAAGAGCATTCTGCAAGTAGCAGGTTACAATTTTTTGCCAAGTCGGTTAAGGGCAAGCTTATGCCTGCACCCCCCCCGGTATAAACTACAGAGGCGTGATTATGTTCAAACCGGAAAGCAACGCTATCCCTGGAATGGTTTACCGGCTGGGTTTTTATAATTATATTTCCCTTCCCTAGG
>CAYREF010000071.1:0-5756 GCA_964423265.1 uncultured Actinomycetota bacterium | reverse complement strand
CTGGCAGTTTTTGGTAAAGGTAAAATTAGTATCTGTTTTTATTAGAATATCTATTTATTTAATCCAAACGGTGCAGTTTTGTATTTATCAATTCTATTTTTTAAAAGCTTTAGAATTTGAAAAAGCAAAAATAAAGTTCAAACCTTATGCTGGTCTCTAATCCAATTTTATCATAATATAGCCAAGGTTAGGTATCTAGACTAGCGTTTCTAAATCACGGCATTCTTTTTAGATTAATTGCATGTTAAGGGAACTTATGATTGTATAGTTATACTAATAAGAGGAGGTTATACATTGGCACTAGTAGTAGGTTCAAAGGGACAAATTGTTATATCAAAAGAAATACGGGATAGGATTGGAATCAAACCAGGGTGGATAGCACTGGAGCGATTAATAGATGACCATATAGAGGTTTATTTTGTACCGCCAGAGCATAGGGAATCTTTAAAAGGTTCCTTATCGCCTCATATTAAAAAACATATTAAACTTGGAAAAGAATGGAATGAAGTTAGGAATAAGGTTTGGACCGAAGCAGCAAGAAAGAAAAATAAAAGCAGCAAGGCAGATTAAATGAGTGGTTTTTTAGATTCAAGTATTATAGTTTGCTATCTCACCGGAGATCCAGCTCGCCTGGCGGAGCAGGCTGCTAGTATTATAGATAGGGATGAGAATCTTAAAATTACTGCTGTAGCTTTAATTGAGACAGCATATGTCTTGACTTCGGTGTATGAGATACCGAGGGAATTGGTAGTTGATAATCTTATAACCTTCTTGCAGAAAAAAAACATCACACCTTTTGTTTTAAATAAGGGTATTGTATTACAGGCATTACTCTTATGCCGGCCTTCTGGCCGAGTATCATTTGCTGATGCTATGATATGGGCATCAGCTCGTTCAGCTGGAAGTAAGGTTATATATTCACTGGGTAAGAGATTTCCTGCAGATGGTATTGAAATACGCCAGGAATACTAAAACATATTTTAGTACTCTAAATATTTTGCCCATCGCCAAAGTACAAAGCAAGTTAGGAGAAACTATAATATAGGCTTTGTTGTGCTAAAAAAACCTATGACAAAAATTTCTTCAAAGGAGAGACCCATTTATAATATATTTGGTAAGAGCTTACCTTAATTTGTTTTCCAAGATCCTGCCATCTAAAACCTGAGGGGAAGGCTGTTTAAAAGAACCTATCTTATATTATTAAAACTTTAAAGAAACATTCCTGCCGGTCCATAAAAATTCTACTCCATCTTATTATAAGACTGATTTTCATTTTTTTTCTAGTACTTTAATTCTTTAAGCCAATTGTTTTTCCATATGCAGTATAATTATCTATAGGAATTTTAGCAGCCTTTAATTGCAATCTGGGTTAAAGGTATATTACAGTGGTGTGTATCATGAGAGTCTAAAATCTAAATTGGTTTACCATTTATAGGGGAATGTTTAAAAAGCAGAGACTTATTCATAGAATAATATTTTTTCAATTTTTTTAAATATTGGCTTAAAATTTTTGGTCAATGCAAAATCGTTGTAGCTATCTTCAAAACTGAGCAGGATTTCTGCAAGGAAATTTTCCCGGTTAATTTCTGCACCTTTAATTTTTTTTATGGAAGTAGAATGTTTGCTGTACTCATAAAGGTCTCTAATATCAACATTAACATTTATCCCTATGCCGATATTTAAGTATAGCTTGTTTTTAAATTTTTCTACTTCAGTAAGAATTCCAGCCACTTTATGTTTTTGGTAATATATGTCATTGGGCCATTTTATGTTAACGGGGATATGGTATTTTTCCCTGAGAGTAAAGGCGATCGCATAAGCAGTTATGAGGGTAATATTTGGCAAATATTTTTCAGGGAGACTGGATTTAATTATTACCGTAAACCAAAGGCCGCCTGGGGGAGATAGCCATTTCTTGTCAAATTTCCCCCTCCCGGCAGTCTGCTTCTCAGAAATTATTACGGTGCCGCCAAGGCCAGTTTTAGATTCTTTTTCCAGGATAGCAGCGTAATTGTTGGTGGAATCCACAGTATTAAGGCTGATTATTCTCCTGCCCAATTCCTTTGTTTTTAATTGATTTTGATATTTTTCTACATTAAATTCCATAATTTGTTCAATAAATAGAAAAAGTTTGAAAAAATTAGTATACTAAATATTTTGGAATAGGCAAAATATTATAATTATATTAAATATTTTATTATACAGGGGGAAGACGTGAAGGATAAAAGGATTAAAAAACTAGCCCATAACTTGTTAAGTTATTCCTGTGAGGTTAAAGAAGGTCAGAAGGTAATCCTGGAATGCGTAGGAGAGAGTGCTTACCCTTTGCTTAGGGAGCTGGTAAGAGCAGTTTACAGTTTAGGGGCAGAACCGTTTATAAGTCTTAATAATAACAGCATTAAAAGGGAAATGTTAAAAAAATGCTCCAGGAGGCAATTGGATTTTATGGCAAAATGTAACCTCGAGGAGATGAAAGGCATGGATGCTTTTGTGGGAATAAGGGCAAGCGATAATGTTTCAGAGCTGGGGGATGTGGAAGCCAGAAAAATAAATGCCTATATGAAGTACTATGTTGATATAATCAATGAAGAGAGGGTAAACAATACTAACTGGGTTATTTTAAAATATCCCAACAATTCTATGGCCCAGCTGGCCGGAGTAAGCGTGGAATCTTTTGAAGACTTTTATTTTAAAGTATGCAACCTTGATTACAGCAAGATATCCAAAGCAATGGATAACTTGGTTGAAATTATGTCCGATACTGACAAGGTAAGGATAACCGGGCCGGGAACCGAGGTTAGTTTTTCTATTAAGGGTATACCAGTTATCAAGTGTGCAGGAAAAAACAATATTCCCGATGGAGAAGTTTTTACTGCGCCGGTAAAAGATTCTGTAAATGGTATCCTTTCCTATAATTGTCCTGCTGTCTTCCAGGGGGTAACTTATGATAATATCTGCCTTGAATTTAAAAATGGAAAAATAATAAAAGCTTCTTCCAGTAAAACCAAAAGGATTAATGAAGTTTTTGATACAGATGAAGGTGCAAGATATATCGGGGAATTTGCCATAGGGGTTAACCCCTATATTTTAAATCCCATGAAGGATCCGCTATTTGATGAAAAAATAATGGGAAGTTTTCATTTTACGCCCGGGAAATGTTACAAGGATGCTTACAATGGTAATGTATCAGCTATACATTGGGACCTTGTTTGCATACAAACCCCGGAACATGGCGGGGGAAAAATTTATTTTGATGATGTCCTGGTTAGGAAGGATGGAAAATTTGTATTGGAAAAGCTGGAAAGCTTGAACCCTGAAAATTTAAAATAGCTATTTTTTTAATTTTATCTTTCCCACTACAAAAAGTATAAGCAGGATAATTGCTGCAGGGAAAAAGAATAGGACATATATGACCAATACGATGGCCTATATAGAAGGCTCTAGCTTTATCCAATAATCATTTTTATCATTCATGGTTTTCCTTTATTTTTTTATTTTATAATAAAAAAATAAATTTAGAATAGCTTGGCTGTCTTCTCCTTCAGTTGTCACCTTGCGTGGCAAAGGAGATAAGTTGTGCCATGTCCCCATTATGGGTAGGACAAAAAATCATCTGGGGTCATACCTTAAAGAGCATAAAAAATACCATTGGGGTGTTGCTATAGAAGATGCACCACTATTTTTTAACCGTGTCCTTCTGGTAAGCATGTGTAAGTGAAAATTTTTAAAAAAAATCCGGCCACCTTACACTGGCAACATAGTTTTTAAGACTCAGGGGCAAGCATTTTCCGGTAATTCCAGGGCATCCAACTCTTAGGAGATTTAGATACTGCTGAAGAATTATCCTGCAGAGCCTTTAAGTACTGGAAAGGATTGGTCCCGCATAAGCTTGAGGTATGAATTAAGCTCATAAACAGATCTCCCACATAAGCACCGTAGTAAGATTTGTAGAAAAGTGCATTTTTTCTATGCAGTATGGCTCTTTTTAGCACCCGTTCGCAAAGTAATCCTAAACTTAGGATTATTAGCGTTATCCCCAGGAATATATAATCCTCAGGATTTGCAAAAACCCCTGTTATCAGCGGATTCTCTGCCTGAATCCTGAGGATTAAGTTTACACTTCATCAATGACATAGGATACTCATAGTAAAAACCGCAAGGAGGATTACCATGCATCTATGTTATGATGAAGCAGTTCAAATTGGGCTCAACGCATATCGTAGGCTTGAATATGCAAACAGCAGCCGTTATACTTTTCAGCTTGCCTCAAAGGAATTCAAAAAATATATGGAGGACGTTGGTCTTCCGTATTCCCCCGGGCTTGGCCAGCGGTGGGTTAACGACAGTAAAGAGCATTGGAATGACCGCAAACTAAAAAGTTTTAAAAAAGTGATGGGTGTACTGGCAGACATCATGGAGCACGGTTGTGTAACTACCAGCCTACGAACTAAAATGGAACGTATACTGCCTTATACCCAGCTTTCAGATTGGAGCAAAACACTCTTGGATAACTATCTTACAACGCTAACTTGTACTTATGGGGCTCCATATCTGAAGCATATAAGAAACGCATGCTCGCACTTCTTTTTGTTTTTGGAGACCTCAGGCATAAACAAGCCTTCTGAGATTACCCATGGCATTGTAAAATCTTTTTTTATCAAAGATACCCATATCTCATCCAAGGCTAAGGACCGGTGCAATAATAAAATCAGCCACTTTCTTATGTATATGGCTGACCGGGGACTAATTCCCAAAACCGTAGGACTTGTACCCAACAAATTTGTAGTTTACGACCTCATCATTGTTGCTGAGTTACCGGAATCGGAGCGCAATAGATTCTTGAGATTTTTCAATGCTTTTGAGCAAGATATCTCACAATCTAAGGCAGGATATGATGCGGCTGCAAAAAAGCTTGTCGACATACATAAAAATCGGAAATATTCGACCAATATTGGGAAGCTGGATTCACAGGTTGTAAGAGATTTTAGAGTTTTTATGGATGCAAACTCATTTCCGTATTCCCATGATTTGGCTCTGGAATGGCTTGAGTTTCAGAGAGTAAAATGGTCCCGGGCAAAATACCTGGCCTTTCGAAAGGTTCTTTTAAGCATTAATGAGATTTTGCGCACAGGGACTCTGTCAACCCATCGCTTTTCTACACATAAGCCAAAATACTCACTTTGCCAATGGGGCTATGACTTGTTGTCCCAGTATATTTGGGAAAGAGAACGTGAAGGATGTGCCGGTTCCACCCTGGATATGATACGCAATTCCTGTTCCCGTTTCCTTGTTTTTTTAGATAATAACGGCATTACCAGTGAGACTGGGATTACGCCTGAAGTTATTAAGGATTTTCAGTCTCAGGACAGTCACCGTACAGTAGAAGGAAAGAACGCTTATGCTATTAAGATCCGGGGTTTCTTAAGATTTCTTGCCGAAAAGGGAATGATAGCTGAGACACTTGAATTTGCAGTATCTACAGAAATGGCTCCACGCACTTCTATCGTAACTACCCTCTCAGAAAGTCAGATCGATGCCATCTATACCTTTCGGCAAAACGCCTGTTGCCCAATTGATCTTAGAAATGCAGCAATTATTATGTTGGGCTTAAGAATTGGTTTAAGAGCATCCGATATATCAAACCTCAAACTGACCGACATCTCGTGGAAAGAGAGCTCAATTTCGTTACTTCAGCAGAAAACAGGTGTGCACATAAAATTACCATTGCCAGTTGATGCGGGCAACAGCTTATACAG
>CAYREF010000070.1:0-5990 GCA_964423265.1 uncultured Actinomycetota bacterium | reverse complement strand
ATGAATTAAAGCTTAATTCAATAGAAGAGGAAGAATATTATATCTGAGGCCTTAAGAAAAAGATAGTTTTGGCAAAAAGAGAAAAGAAGTAATGTCAGACGGCATTACTTCTCTTTTTGGATAGAAATTATATCTTAAATTTTTAAAAAATTTGTTATTAAAAGTAATTGTTTAGAAGCTTATTTATATCAACATCGCTTATGACATGGTCTACCAGGGGTTTTCTTTCTATTTGTTTTAAACTATCTTCATAGGTTGGCTTTTCCTGTTGGTAGAAAATGCCTATTGGTATTTTTTCTTCTTCATCTTCCTTTGCTTTTTTGAAAGCAGAAAAGATATCTTCCTTTTTGTAATTCTTTTGGTCTTCAAGTTTGTAGACTTTCCCCCTGTACCAATCATATGTATTTTTCCTATTAAAGGTTACACATGGCTGCAAAACATCAATAAAGGAAAAACCGTTATGCTTAATGGCAGACTCGAAAATATAGGTTAAGTGTTTAACATCTCCTGAAAATCCTCTGGAGATAAAAGTAGCACCGGAAGACAGTGCCAGGGCAATTGGGTTTACTGGACTCTCAATTACACCTAAAGGGGTTGACTTTGACTTATATCCCTTATTTGAGGTTGGGGCTGTTTGACCGGTAGTTAAGCCGTAGGTTCTATTGTCATGCATTATATAGGTAATATTTATATTTCTCCTGCAAGAATGGATAAAATGGTTTCCACCTATTCCTACCCCATCACCATCACCAGCCATAGCTAAAACATTTAGCTTATGATTAGCTAATTTGGCCCCAGTAGCTACTGGAAGTGATCTGCCGTGTAATGCATGGAAAGCATTGGTGTTTATAAAATTGACTCCATTGCCAGAGCACCCTATGCCAAAAACAATTAATATCTCATGGTTTTTAAGGCCAAGGTTTACAAAAGCCCTTTTAATTGAATTCCAGATTCCGTAATTTCCACAGCCAAGGCACCAGGTAGGCTTTCTGTTGGTATTGAAATCATTCGGTTTTAGTTTATCATTTTTTTTATTCATAAAATCTCCTTTATAATTGTTCAATTCCTGTAACAATTTCTTCTGGTAAGAACTGACGTCCGCTATATTTAAGTATTCTGCTGTTGATTTTGATTCCTGTATTCATCATTATAAGTTTAGCTAGCTGCGAGGTCTTGTTGTTTTCAATTATTACATTTTTGTTGCTTTTTTTATGTATCTTTACGACTGGATCTATCAAGAAGGGGTAGAGGTAGGTAAAATGAACCATATTTATTTTTTTCTGGTCTTCATTTAAAGTTTTCATCGCTTCAAGTATGGGACCTTTGGTTGAGCCCCAACTCCAAATTGTAATTTCTGCTTCCTTAGGCCCATATAGTTTTGAGGGAGGAATATCTTTTATTAGTGTTTTTATTTTGTTAAATCTTTTATCCATCATTCTTTTTCTGTTATTACCATCTTCTTCGGAGAATCCATATTCATTATGCTCATCTGTGTTTGCAATATGAGTGAAGCCTTCTAGGCCGCAAATAGCTCTGGGGGATATACCATCTTCAGTGAACTGGTACCTTTTGTAATCCTCTTCTGTTTCGTTTGGGTCTGTTATTAATTTTCCCCTGTCTACTTTTATTTTTGACGGATCAAATTTATCATATGAAAAATGGCTTTCAGACAAATACTTGTCTAACATAATGATTACGGGAATCTGGTATTTATCTGCAATGTTAAATGCCTCGCCGGTTAGGTAAAAACATTCTTCGGGGTCACCAGGGGCTATCACTACTCTTAGGAATTCCCCATGTGAAGAATGTATTGCAAAAAGCATATCACCCTGTTCGGTCCAGGTAGGAAGCCCGGTTGCTGGTGCGGGTCTCTGGCATAATACAATTACTATAGGGGTTTCAGTCATTGCTGCAGCTCCTAGGCCTTCATTCATTAATGAAAATCCACCCCCTGAAGTGGCTAGCATTGCCCTGGCTCCTGCAAATGATGCGCCTACTGCCATATTAATGACTCCCAGTTCACTTTCCGCGTGCTTTGTAACTATGTTAAAATCATTTTCAACCCCTGCAAAGGAATGGAGTATAGAAGAAGAAGGGGTCATGGGATAAGCAGCATAAAACTTACATCCAGCCCTTACCCCTCCCAGAAATACAGAATCATTTCCGGTTACCAGTACCTTGTTTTTTTGCTTGAGAGTTTCCAGGTAATAGGGGGCTGAATTTTTTAATTTTTCTTTTACATATTTAAAACCCATTTCTGCTGCTCTGGAATTTAGGTTTACAACTTCTTCACCTTTCCGGGAAAAATTTTCTTTGATAACTGTTTTTAACACATTTATGTCATAGTCAACCAGGGCTAATGAAGCTCCAAGAGCAACATTGTTTCTCATGACTTTGGGGGCATTTATCTCTTTTATGATTTGGAGGAATGGTACTGATAAGTAATTTATGTCTTTCCTGTTTTTTTTGACTTCTTTTAAGTTGTAATCTCCTTCATCGTATAGGATATAGCCTCCATAAGAAATCTCCTCTTTATGCATGTCTATGGTCTTTTTATCTAAAGCTACCAATATATTAATATTTTTGGAAAGGGAATGTATTTTTTTAGCGCTGATCCTGACGGTAAAGGTATTATGGCCTCCCTGGATTAGGGAGGGATATTCGTTTCCGCCTACTACAAAGTAGCCTTTTTTGGTAAAAGTTTTTGAAAACATAAAGCCTGAGGACATGATTCCATATCCTGCTTCTCCACCGATTTTCCAAGATATATTTTCAGCTATCATTGGGGCTCCTATATATTATTTTTAATATATTTAATTTATATTATCACAAGAATTTTTTAAATAAAATCAATATTTTCAGGGAAACTGGAACACAGTTGCCAAAAACTATAGAAACACAGGATAAGAATAATTTATTTTTAAAATTGATAGTAATCAGCTATCATTAAATAAAATTTTTATGATAGGTATTATGCATGGAATACATTGATTTAAGAAGCGATACAGTGACCAGGCCAACCAGTGAAATGTTAAAGGCAATGGCCGGCGCTGATGCGGGGGATGATGTCTATGGTGATGATCCCACGGTAAATTTGCTGCAAGAACTGGCTGCAGAAAAAATGGGTAAGGAAGATTCCTTGTTTGTTCCTTCAGGCACCTTTGGCAATGAACTGGCAATTTTAACCCATGCAAACAGGGGAGATGAAGTTATTATTGCTGAAAGCAACCATATTGTCCAACATGAGGTAGGCGCGCCAACTTTTTTGGCGGGCGTACAGCTTAGGCTGTTAAATGATAATAATGGGAGCATAAATATCAGGGAAGCTGAAAAATTAATTAGGCCACCCGATATGCATTTTCCTAAAACCGGTCTTATTTGTACAGAAAATGCCCATTCCAATGGCACTGTTTTAGATCTAGAGGAAATGGAGGAATTATACAGGTTAGGAAGGAAATATGGGGTTCCAGTGCATTTGGATGGGGCAAGAATTTTTAATGCTGCAGCCTTTTTAGGAGTTGAGGCTAAACAAATTTCAAAAAATTGTGATTCTGTGATGTTCTGCCTTTCCAAGGGATTGTGCTCGCCCATAGGGTCGATATTGTGTGGTACTAAAAAATTTATAGAAAAGGCAAGAAAATACAGGAAACTAATGGGGGGAGGAATGCGGCAAGTGGGCTATATTGCTGCAAGCGGTATTATATCTTTAGAGAAGATGGCCAAAAGGCTAGGGGAGGACCATAAGTTAGCCAGATATCTGGCTAAAAAATCGGAGGCTGTAGCCTTTATGCAGGTACTTAGGCAAAGACTGGATATAAATATGGTCTTTTTTAAAATTAGGGGGCAAGGCTTTAACCATCAGGGTTTTGTCAATTATATGGAAAAAAACGGGGTTAAAATAAATCCTCCTTCAGGTGGGGAGTATAGATTTGTAACCCATTATTGGATAAACAAGGAAGATATTGACCAGACAATAGATTTAATTTCAAAATACAAAACAGGAGAGTAGGGATTTATAATGGCGGCAAAGGTAAAAAAAGTTGAAGGAAAAGACAAGGGCAATGTTTTAATTTATGCATTAAGCACATGCATCTGGTGCAGGAAAACCAAAAACCTTTTAAAAGATTTAAACGTTGCCTACGGCTATATTGACGTGGACCTGCTGGGAGAGGAAGAGAGAAAAAAAGTTTTAAAGGATCTGGAAAAATTTAACCCGAGAAAAGGCTTTCCTACTATAGTTATAAATAACAAGGATGCCGTTATAGGGTTTGATGAAAATAAGATTAGGGATTATTTTGAGGAGTGAATATGGAGATTGAAGAGAAAAAAATAAAGAAGCTTTTCCTGGAAAAAGAACAGGAGGCCAGGAGGTCGGGATACTTCCTGAATCCAGATAAAGAATTTACAAATCAGCTGCTGGAAAGCTTGCTGATAAACGAGGAAAGGTATGGGTACCAATCCTGCCCCTGTAGGCTTTCAGTAGGAAAAAGGCAGGAGGATATTGATATTATTTGTCCCTGTGATTACCGGGATGATGATATCTATGATTATGGCAATTGTTACTGCGGCTTGTATGTAAACCAGGAAGTGGCTGAAGGTAAAAAACAAACACAACCAGTACCGGAGAGAAGGGATCAGGAGAAAGTCAGGCCCGGGGGGAAAATAAAGGGAGCATATCCTGTATACAGATGCAGGGTTTGCGGCTATTTATGTGCCAGGAACAAACCCCCAGCAAAGTGTCCTATATGTAAAGCTGCACAAGACCGCTTTGAAATATTTTAGGATGGTTAGCTTTCTGTATCTTTATATTTACCCATAATTTTTGCTATGGTTATTTTATCCTCCCCGAATTTTTCAGATATCCTTTCAATAGCCTCTGTGAGGCTGTCTTCCTTGTGCTCCTGGCTAAAAAGGCTGCTGTTTAAAAGGTAATCAGGTTTCAGGTTGCTTACCGATATCCCAATCAGTCTTACTTTTTTCTTTAACAGCTTAGAGCTTTTTAGCAGTGCAACAGAAGCTTTATATATTTCCATCATGCTATGGGTGTAACCCTGGAGAGTTTTACTCCTGGTAATAGTTTTAAAGTCAGCAAACCTGATTTTTAAGGTTAATGTTTTGCCTCTATATTTTTTTATGTTTAAATTCCTGGAGACTTTTTGGGACAGCAGGAGCAGCGTAGATTTTAGGATTCCTGGATCATCTATGTCTTTGCTGTAGGTGGTTTCCCTGCCCACTGATTTCGGCTCCCGGTTGGGGACAACCTCTCTGTTATCAATTCCATTGGCAAGTTCGTGCATAACCTTTCCTGTTTCACCAAAGTTGGACACAAGCAGGTTCAAGGGGGTGTCTGCAAGCTCTCCAATAGTATTTATTCCCATATTATTTAATGCTTTTTCTGTAACCCTTCCCACGCCCCAGATATAGGAAATAGGCAGAAGCCTTACCCTGCCCATTACCTTTTTGCTTTTCTCCAGCACAGTAAGCCCGTTAGGCTTGCCCAGTCCTGAGGCAAGCTTTGCCAGGAATTTGTTTGGCGCTACCCCTGCAGAGGAAGTAAGATTTGTTTGTTCATAAATTTTACCTTTTATTTTTTTAGCTATTTCTACTGCATCGCCAAACAGTTTCTGGCAGCCGGTTACATCAAGGAAACCTTCATCTGAGCCTATTGTTTCTACCAGCGGCGTAAACTGTGAAAAAATGCCAGTTATTTTCCGTGACTCTTTTAAATATTTTTCCATGTTAACAGTAACATAAATGCCATCGCTGCAGAGCCTTTTAGCTTTTGAAAGAGGCATGCCTGCATGGAGGCCGTACTTTCTTGCCTCATATGAAGCAGAAGAGATAACACCCCTGTTAAGGGGGCCTCCTACTATCAAGGGTCTGTTTTTATACTTAGGATTATCCCTCTGTTCTATTTGGGCAAAGAAAGCGTCCATGTCAATATGTATTATTTTTCTTTCCTTTACCATAATGGCATCATCTCTTTGAGA
>CAYREF010000069.1:0-6281 GCA_964423265.1 uncultured Actinomycetota bacterium | reverse complement strand
TAATTAACCAGGCCATAGATAATCTGCTGTACGCTCCTGGGAAGGGCTACTCCATAGACTTTCCCTTTCCGTCTATTTTTTAAACTCAAGAATAATACTTAGTAAGGAATCACCCTATCACGATATTTTTAATATCCGAATAATTTATATTATTTACAAGCATGGCATGGAATATTACAATTGAAAGAAATGCGGATGCAAAATCCACATAACCAGAGTCGATACAGAGGAAGAACAAGGGTATAAAAAATAAGAATTATTTCTGTTCGGAGATCTAGGAAGAAGGAGGTAGAATTATATGAAAGCTAGTGAATTAGATAAAAAATTTGATGAAAATAAAGAAGATATTACAAAGTATCTTGATGTGTCAAAAGCAAAAAGGCCAAAACAAGAACAAAAAAGAGTGAATGTTGATTTTCCTTTGTGGATGGTAAATTTATTAGATAAAGAAGCTAAAAGATTGGGAGTACCAAGGCAATCTATTATTAAAGTGTGGGTAGCAGAAAGACTTGAAAAACAAGCTCAGTAAAAACTTGAAATATACCAGATCGCTAGTTAGACAATAATTCTGTTAAGTATTTTAATGTATTAAATATGTTCTTAAGATATCTTAACTGATAACTATTGAGGAAATTAATAATACAATACCCTATTTATTAAGAATTCTGGAGGATTTGATTATGAAAAAAGCATTGAAAACAAACATAGATTGGGAGAGTAGGATCCTAGCATATATAGAACTGTTAGATTACGTCTAATTTCACGTATGGCTCTTACGGGATAGCCAAACTTATATGACAGCTAATAAGACTCATGTAGATTTTTTTAGAAGAGAAAAGGAAGAATTTATCAACAGAAGCCTTTGTGATATTTGGCAAAAGTAAGAAGCCAAAAAGCAAATAGGAGAAAATCAAGAAGTCGTCAACCAAAAGCGACAAATTGATTCTAAAGAATGGATTAAAGACGGGAAAGGGAAATTAAGATTCTTATTTATTTCAAAGATACCAATACTTGATGATAAAAACCAAGTGAAATATATAATTTGCTATGCTGAAGATATGACGGAACTCAAAGAAACCAGTAAAGCCTTGAGGGAAAGCCAAGACAAGCTTGAAATGTTTGCAGAGAAAGCACCACTTGGCATTTTTGTGGCTGATAGTGATGGCCGTTACCTAGAAGTTAACCAGGCAGCAGCTCAGCTAAGCGGATATTCAAAAGAAGAGCTTCTGAATTTATCCATTCCGGAATTTATTACTCCGGAATATATAGCTCAGGGAATAAAAATGTTTGAAGAATTGAAAATAAAGGGCTACTCGAAATTTGATGCGATGGTACTCAAGAAAAGCGGAGAAAGGATTTGGATTAATCTAGTTGCAGTGCGTATTGATAATGACAAATTAATTGCATTTTGTAGGGATATCACTAAGCAAAGACAGGCAGACCAAAAAATACGCTATTTGAGTTTCCACGATATAACCGGGCTTTCCTGGAACAGGAAATGGAGAGGCTGGACACAAAAAGGCAACTACCAATTGGAATTATAATGGCTGATTTGAATCATCTCAAGTATATCAATGACACTTACGGACACAAAGAGGGGGATGACGTGATGAAGAAAGCAGCTGAAGTCTTTAAAAGCTCCAGCCGAAAAGAAGATATTGTCACCCGTTATGGAGGGGATGAATTTATTATCTTTTTGTCTCAAGTAACAGAACATGATCTAAAGATGATATGCGAAAGAATATTTGCCAAATGCAAAGAAAAAGGTAAATCTCTTTCCCCTGGCTTTGGGCACTGCAACCAAGAAAAACATGAATAAGGGTCTGGATAAAGTCCTAAAGGAAGCTGAAGATAATATGTATAAAAGCAAACGTTCACAGAAGGCTAAATCCTAGAAGAACTGTGATTGGTATGATGAAATTGTATGCGTGACTTTTATTTATACTGACTGAATAAATGTTTTTAAGATTTAAGTTGTGGGAGAGCGAGCTATTTATGTGATATGAATATTAAAAAATACTAAAAGCTCCTGTTATTAAATAAATAACTATTTTTTTGAACTATATTGCTTATATCTTTTAAATACTAATGTAGCAACTGATAACGCAAAAAGCATTGAAAAAATTACAAGTATTCCAATGTTGGCAAAATCAGTCCCAAGTAATATTCCGTGAATAAAACCCATTAATAACACTAGGTACATAAGAGCATGTATTGTCCTCCAGGGCTTAATTTTTCTTCTAAATAATACGGCCACTAAAGCAAAGTAAATTATATAGAAGGCTAGCCTTCCAGCATATACCCAAAAACTTCTCCATGAATCAAAAACTGGCAAGAAAACTGTCAACGTCATTGATTCTATAGCTGAGAGGATGGGATGAAGTGTAATCAATGTTAATCCTGCAAATGCAAAATAATGGTGTACTTTTATAAAAGGCTTTCCAAAAGTTAGTAAAACTTCTTTTAAGAAAGGAGTTAGTATAGTTGCTATTACAAGAGACGTAAAGCCCCAGAGTGCAAATAACCTGATCAAAAAGTTTAGAATTGTTGACCTGGGACCAAGAAATTCCAAAACAAGGATAGCTATAAAAATTAATAAAATAGCTGCTAAAATTAAGTAACCTTTGGGAGTTAAGCTTCTCTTTTTCATTTTTTATTATTTGAATTATTGATTATAAAAATCTAACATCAATTTTGCATTACTTTAACCAGATCTAATCATTATGATTCATATTTCTCAACTACTTTTCCGTATTTTTCGTGTATTAGTTTTTTATCAAATTCCCAGAACTTATCTAACATTTCTTCTTGCTGTTCTTCTCCAAAATAATCCATAACAGGTGTGAAAAAGCTTTTATCCTCTTTATTTATATGTTTAGGATAAAATTCTATTAATTTTTTTAAATGGTTTAATATGCCATTTATTTTTTTTAAATCACCATTTATATAATCCTGTTTAGCTTTTAATAGTGCTTTAGTTGTCTTTCTTGCATAAATATGTTCATTTATCAGTTCGTCTAGTATTTTACTATGTTTACTAGAAATATCCTTTTTTTAAGTTCACCAAATAGTATATCTTCTTCCTTTCCATGAGGACACCTATCAGCATAAGTTTTTATAAAATCTATAGCATCATCAATAAAGGATAAATTTGGCTTTTGATTTTCACTTATTTTTTTAAACTCTTTTTCTAATAATGTTACCATTATTTTGATTAACCGATGCTCCTTCATTAGTGGACCTATTGGCATTATAATATTCACCTTCTTATAAATTTTTGTTTCTAAAAAAATTATAGATTATTTTATATATATATCATAAAGGGTAAAAGTTTTAAAAAGGGAATTTCTAAATTTTACTATTAAGATTTGTCTCCTTGTCTTTTTTAGCATTTAATTCTCTAAGGCAAGCTTTCAGGCAAGTCTTTCAAGCTCTCTTGTCTTTAGTACAAATTCTAAATTTTAGTGGAGTTAGCGCATAAGTCGAGTTATAGACTAAAATGCATAGAAGATGTATTTTAGTTTATGATGAGATATAAATTTAGATTTGTTTGCTGATAATAATTATCTCTTAACCATTACAGTCAATGCTTTTGGAACAACTTTGACATCTACTGGCGCTGTCCCTATCAATTCTCCGTCCGCTTGAACCAACATTTTGTGTTTGGAATAAATATGCGCTTCCTTTATTTTATAATATTCTTCCCTTAAGAATGAATTTGATTTCCCAATTGACAATAAGAAGATAAATTTTATTATTTTCCACCAACTTTTCCTGCCGATAACAACCAAGTCAAGAAGGCCATCTGTTGTGCTAGCCTTATGTGCTATTTGATATTCCCCGCCATAGTCTTTAGAATTTGAAACTATTACGAAATAGCCTACAGAATGAGATTTATGCTCAACATGGATATTATGCCATTTATATGTTAAGAGTTGTTTAATTCCAGAAAGCAGATATGCAAAGTGCCCCAACCTTTTCTTGACTTCTAGATTGATCCCTTCTATTAACTTTGGGACAAATCCGACATCGACCATCATAGTAAAATATCTAGCTTCCTCATTTGTTTTTGCATAACCCAGGTCAATCTTTACTCTCTTGCCTTGTGTTATTAATTCTGAAGCTTCTTTCACATTAAATGGTATCCCCAGCTCTAAAGCAAGAACATTAGTGCTGCCAAAAGGTATGACTGCAAGTGTTGTCTTTGAGCCAATGATACCATTTATGACTTCGTTTACTGTTCCGTCTCCGCCAGCCACAATAACCATATCATACTTTTTTCTTGCTCCTTCAGCCAGTTCCATTGCGTGCTTTGGATGCTTTGTAAATTCAATATTTAGTTTCATATTTTCTTTATTACAGCTTTTCTTCACTTCTTCTATAATTTCTGCAGTAGTTGGTTTGGGCGAAGAAACCTCTTTTACTGTCTTTTCTAATTTTTTGAAAGTCCATTTCAATAAGGGTGAAATTTTTATTTTTGTATTCCCGGACTTTGGATTTATAATTAGAATTGCTTTCATATTATTTCCTGTGAAAGATTTTTAAAAATATCAAAAATATTTAAAACTGGAACATGCCCTGAACCATAATAAATTAAAGTGTGGCTGCTATTTGTAGTTTTATTCCTAAGTTCTCCAGTTATACTCAGGTAATCTTCCTATTCTAATAATTAATACTATAAAAAATAATATTTAAAACACTCGACTCTACTACATTATACTACTACGTTCTCCACAATTAATAGTTCAAAGATTATCATTATTAAAAAATGCATTGAATATTCCTTAAACTGATTACAAACAGAGAAGATACTGAAAAATCTTTTATATTTGAAGGATAGAATATCTGTAGTAAGGCTTGATTAATTGTGCTGTTGCAGTGTTATATGCTAAGTAATTTTTATTGGTTGATGCCATTTATATTTATGCTATACTACAATTGTAGTAAAATGTATTACTGAGGTAGCCTTGATTGTATTTGATACATCTACATTAATCCTGTTGGCTAAGATAGACATTCTTCCATTGGTTTTAAAAAGGTATAAAGGAATTATACCACAGGAAGTAAAGAAGGCATTACATAAAGATACTATTGATGCAAAATTAATTAGCCAGCAAATCAAAGATGGAAAACTTATATTAAGTAAAAACCCTGATACAAAGAAAGTAAAGCTTATCTATAAAGAATTTACCTTAGGGAAAGGAGAGGCTGCTGCTTTGATGGTTGCTAAAGAAGAAAATCGTTTGTTTGCAGTTGATGATGGGTTAGCCATTAAAGTCTGTAAGATATTTAATATAAAACTTGTAACTGCTATTCATTTTTTAATTGGTGCCGGGCTTGATAAAAAATTAACTATGGCAAAGCTAGATTTACTGTAGGAATACGGACGCTACTCAATTGATATTATTAAAGATGCTAAAGAAAGAATAGTTGGAGGTTAAAAGAGTAATGGGCGTAATGAGTCTTCGCTTAAATAAAGAAGAATTAGATAGAATATCTAAATTGTCTGAACAGAAGAAAAAAGCTAAATCAGAAGTGGTTAGAGAATTACTGAATGGAGGGTGGATATTTTTCTGGCTTAAATTATATAGTGCGGGTAAGGTGTCTATTGGTAAGATGTCTGAAGAGCTTGATATGTCCATAAATGAAGTTATGGATTTACTTGCTGAATTTGGAATAAGATCTTCGGTTCGTTATGATGATTATCTTGAGGGATTTGAGAATTTTATAGAATCTAAGTAGATTTATTCCTAAATGTAATCATAATTAATAAAAATTGGTTTGAAATTTCAAATAGCAGGGGAGTCACTCTTTTTCAATTATTTTTTCATCTGTATCTAATTCATACTTCATTTTAGTCTCGTAAATATTATGAAAAGTCCTGCCGGGAGACACTATTTTTATAATGATTATCAACAATCACGCAGGCTGGACCAGTAGCCTAATATGGGATCTAGTAGAATCTTAATCATTTTATTATAATAAGTACCTGTACCGAAAACGGAAATAGTGAGAGGCCACTGGGCGATATTCCTAAAAATGAGAATTTATTAATAACTTATAAAAGTAAAAAATAATATAAAAAAGCCTTACTTGAATGAAAGCTTAAACTACAGGATTTTTAAGTGATTGAAAAAGTATATTTCCTTTGTAATAAGGGCAACAGAAGATACGAAACTAAGGATAAATAAAAATGGTTACCCTATAAAACTGGTTATGTAATACAATGGAGGGTAATCGGTCTCTTAAAAGAGTAAATTAATGATGCAGATTTAAAATTA
>CAYREF010000068.1:0-6340 GCA_964423265.1 uncultured Actinomycetota bacterium | reverse complement strand
TTCTATGGTCACATATTGACAATAGGCCGTATCTCCGCTGCTTGCACGGATATGCCCTGTGCCTGTGGAAACTTGAGCGCTTCAAGGAAGCAGCAGCTGAATTTGAAAAGATGTTATGGCTAAATCCCCCGGACAACCAGGGAGCAAGGTTTTGCATCCATCTGGCAAGGGAAGGCCAGCCCTGGACTGAGGATATCTAATGGTTAAGAAAGAATTTTGCCAGCTTTCTAATTAAGCTTTCCCTTATTTTAATTTTCATCACCCCCGGGTTTTTCAAAAATCTTTTGGGCATAACCAGAAGCACATTTATAAATTTTTTCCATACTGCCAATAAAATCTTTGCTTGAGCGCCAAAATGGAATAAGTCCCAGCCTTTTAGGTATGGCTGCATGCAGCCTGGGCGGGTTAATATTAAGCGCCATGTTAAAGTCTTGACTACAATCCCAGAAACTGCTGTAGCTTTCTGGCAGAGCCTCAGGCAATATTTTTTCCCTTTCTGTATTACCATTTTCCTTTTTTTGGGTAAGCCTTCCTATGATTTCTTTTCTGTCCATTCCCCTCAGCTTAAAAATTAAAAAGGGGTCATTGTCGAAAGCTTCGCCCATAATATAGAATACAGCAGCAATATGCTTGCAGGGATTTGACCAATCCGGGCATGTGCAGTTGGTCTCCAGGTCTCTTTGTTTTGCCGGAAACAGGGAAATTCCCTCATCTTCAAATACTGCTTCTATTTCCCTGGGCATCTCATTTCCCAGAAGCTGGGCTGCAAAAATTGGTTTTTCTAAAAGCCGGCTTATTATTTTATCCCATTGGCTATCAGAAAGAGTATCAAGCTTAACAGATACAATATATGGGTCGCTTCTTGTGCCCTGAACTTCTGCAATAACTCTGCCCCTCCCAATATCCAGCCGGGCTACCTGGCCCTTCCTTGCATAACTTTTGCCCCTGGCAAGCCTTGCACCTATATCAAAACTCTCTAAGGTTTTAATCCACCTGCCTGCCCACCAGCTGCTAGTAAACGAACCCCGCCTGCTTTGCGCCTTTATGCCCCCTTTGACATTTTTGGGAACAGCTGGCTCATACCATTCGTAATAGTCTCCCATATTCATTCACCTGTTGCTTCACTTCCAAGTTTTATTAAGTCATAGAAATCCTCATTTGAAAGCTCTGTTAGCCATCTGTCCCCGGCTCCTATTACCTGGTTGGCAATTTCAATTTTGCTTTCAATCATATCATCTATCCTTTCTTCCAAAGTGCCTGCTACAATAAATTTATGAACTCCTACATTTTTATCCTGGCCTATTCTAAAAGTCCGGTCTGTAGCCTGGTTTTCAACAGCCGGGTTCCACCAGCGGTCATAATGTATAACATGGCTAGCCCTGGTAAGGTTTAAGCCAGTACCCCCAGCTTTCAGTGACAATATAAAGAGATGGGGTGCTTTATTGCTTTCCTGGAAACAGTTGACCATTGCATCCCGCTTCTTTCTGGGAATCCCCCCATGTAGAAGAAAAACCTCCTCAAAAAAAAGTTCCTGCAAATACCCTTTTAACATTTTGCCCAATGCTGAATACTGGGTAAAAACCAGGACCCTCTCATCCAATTCAATAGCTTCCTTAAGAATTTCTTCTAGCCTCTGTAACTTCCCTGACCTGCCTCCAATCCTGGAATTGTCCCCGGCAAATTGCGCGGGATGGTTGCATACCTGCTTCAGCCTGGTTATAGTTGAGAGCACCAGGCCCCGCCTGGATATTCCTTCTGCCTCCCTTATCTTCTCTTTCATCTCCTCTACTACTGCCTCATATAGCGAAGCCTGCTCTTTGGTTAAATTGCAGTAGTCCTTTATTTCTATCTTTTTGGGCAGGTCAGATATAATGGACTTATCAGTTTTTACCCTTCTGAGGACAAAAGGGGAAGTAATTGCCTTTAACCTGGCTGCAGCTTCTTTTTTACCGTAAATATGGATTGGCTTATAAAACCTTTCTTTAAAATAGGCCTGGCTTCCCAGAAGCCCGGGATTTAGAAATTCCATCAGCGCCCACAGGTCGCCCACGTGGTTTTCAATCGGAGTGCCGGTAAGGATAAGCCGGAAATCCCCTTTTAGGGACCGGGCTGCTTTTGATTTTTTGGTTTCAGGATTTTTAATATTCTGAGCTTCATCCAGAACAACCGCCGCCCATTCTACTTCCCTCATGAACCCTATATCCTGGTTTAGCAATCCATAACTTGATATGACTATATCTTGCTTTTTACAGATATTGCTGAATTCCTTCCTTTTCTTCCTGCCGCTTCCATGGTGCACCAGCACCTTAAGGCCTGGGGTAAATATTTTTGCTTCTTTTTGCCAATTGTTAACCACCGAAGTAGGGCACACCACAAGCACTGGCCTCTCTTCCCTTTCCTGGGATTGCTTCTGGATTAGAGCAAGCGTTTGTATGGTTTTTCCAAGCCCCATATCATCAGCCAGGCAGGCACCCAGCCCATATTCTGCAAGAAAAGAAATCCATGAAAACCCCCTCTCCTGGTATGGCCTAAGGCTTCCTTTGAATCCTGAAGGCTGGCTTTTAACCTTAAATTCTGCTTCCCCATATAGCTTGTCCAGCAGTTCTTTAAGCCATCCAGTAGAATCAACAGAACTAATTTCCAGATCTCCCATTTCCGGCTTAGACCCTAGGGCTAATGCCAGGATGTCCCTTGCAGGCACCTTTCCCCGATTCTTTTTTTCAAGCAACTGTATAGCAGAGGATATCTGGTTTTTGTCTATCTTTGTCCACTGGCCCCTGATTTTAACCAAGGGTACCTTTAGTCCGGCTAGTGATTTAAGCTCATGCAAAGACATCTCCACATCCCCTAAAGAAACCCTGAAATCAAATTCCACCATAGAATCAAGTGAAAGGCTTCCAGTTCCCTGCATCTGGGGGCTTTTTGCCCTTACCTTTAACCCTAGATTTTTAGCATAGCCCTGCCCTACCCACCAAGATGGCAGAAGCACATTAAAACCGGCTGAATTTAAAGCTTGTGCATATTCTTTTAAAAAAATAAATGCTTCTTGTAAATCAAGGCTAAACCCTCCCGGGTTTTTCCTTTTCAAGCTTTCAGAAATTTTAGGGCACAACCCTGAAGCCTGCCCTAATGCTGCCAGGATAAACTCTACTGGAGACTCTCCAAATTTTTGCATTTCTTTTGCTTCCCTGCTCCCGCTCTCCCATAATCTTTCCACTGGCATGTATATGCTCTGGTCAGCCTTTGGCTGCAATAAATAATCAACCTTCCAGCCATTTTTTTCTCCAGGCTCTGACAAGCGAAAGCATAAATTAAAAGGTGACCGGAAGATCATGCCAACAGGCCTACTCCAGCTCTCAATATTTTGTGAAAAGTTCCTTATCTCTTTTTCCTTTTCCCAAAATATTTTTCCGCTTTTGCCTGAAAGGGCAGAAATCCAGGCATCATGGAGACTCTCATGGTCTCTATGATCTCCATTTTCGTCATTGCTTTCCCTTACTATGCCATTTACCAGCCTTGCAAGCAGCATATCTGTTATAATGCGGCGGGGGGTATCAGGCTTTTTGCCACCCATATTTGCACAACGGCAAACAGCAGGCATGGAACTGGAAAGATTGTCCAACTGTTGCTCTTCCTTATTTCCTGGAACTGGTGTCCACCCTGCTTCCCAGTAATTGATGCGGTTAAACAAAGAGGGGATGAATTTCTCTTCGCCTACAATCTTCAAGGCTATATTTGAAAGTTTTGCTGTCCAAAAGATTGAACTGCCAAAAATGACTCCGCTTCCCGGAATATTCCCATCCCTGGCAATGGAGGAAAGCTCCAGAATTTCTGCAACTCCTAAAAGCTTTCCCGTAGCAGAGACGGGGGCAATCACAGCTTCTTTGGTGTTTTCGGGCAAATCACCAATTAAAGGTGATGAAGGCAAAGCAGACCCCCCGCTGGAAGGAAGCCATACAGTGATAGCTTCAGTATTGCTTTTTAATATCTTTGATTTAAAACCTATAGCCTTTACTGATTGCTTTAAGTCCCTAGCCAGGCCTATATGCTGGCACTCACTCCACAGGTAAGCACTTCCTCCTATAATTGAAATATGCAATGCTATCATTATATTGTCTTATTGTTATACCTGGCACATGTCATCAAATTGGACCAGACAACGGTAAATTCGGCGGAGCTCTTCAGTATTCTTGCTCAAAAAAAATACAGTACCAAGATTAAAAAATTCAATACTCTTGCTCCCGCCGCTGCCTATAAAAGTGGCCTTTTTGTATTCTATAGGAATCGCAACTGAAGGATCCCCATAACTGCCGGAAAGTTCCCACGGCTTATCAGCTTTAAGCAAATCTTTTAAATCCTGAGGTATATCTTTCCATTTCCAGCTGTGAACTGGCACTTCGCTTGCCTGATTTTTATCTTCTAACAAACTGCTTTTAAATTCAATCCGTTTTATTTCCATAATTCCCTATTTTTTTGTTAAGACTACATTAATTAAATAAAGAAGTAAAGGTAAGATGCATCCATTATTTTTAGGAATAAATATTACAAGTTTTGGCTATGCTTTAAATCCTGGCCAAAGAATAAAGGGAAATAGAATTTACAGAAAAAATTGTACACAATCTTAAGTTTTCTAAGAATTTGTCGATATTGTGTTAAAATTAAAAAAGTTATCCTTCAGAGCTGAAAAAGATTAATGCCAATTGACAAAGAGGGCAATTGGTAATACTATGTATTACGAGGTGATTATTATGAGTAATATTATTTCCATAAGGCTCCCTGAAGATTTAAGAAAAGAACTGAAGGAGATTAGCAAAAACGAGTCAAAAGCAGTAAGTGAGCTTATAAGGGAATCACTAAAAAAATATATTGCCATATACCGTTTTAGGAAGCTAAGAGAAACCGTACTTCCCTTTGCAGAATCACAGGGAATACTTACAGATGAGGATATATTTAAGATCGTCTCATGAAGGTAGTGCTAGATTCAAATATATACATTGCAGCTTTTTCTTCCCATGGTCTTTGTAGCTCACTTTTTGAACTATGCCTTGACAGCACCACCATAATAATAAGTGATCATATTATTTCAGAGATTTATAAGATCTTTTCAGAAAAAATTAAGCTTCCTGCCGATAAGGTTAATGAAATCATTTCTTATCTTAAAGAAAAGTGTAAGTTAATTTCCTATAAAAAGCTTGAAAAGAGAGTGTGCAGAGATGAAGATGATGATAATATACTGGCTCTAGCAAAGATAGGTAAAGTTGATTACATTATTACCGGAGATAAAGATCTTTTGGTTTTAGAAAAATTTGGCTTAATCCCCATAGTTGGGCCAAGGGACTTCTGGAATATTGTTAAGGAAAAGGGCAAGAGGTTATGAGACTCTTTTCCAGCCAGAGCTATTACTTTTTTTTGTAGCCTTACATCAATCCTAAACAATATTTACAAATACTCTTTTATCCTCTACATGATGGTTTAAATAATAACCATGTTCTTAAGAGTAAATTCCTCTGGTAAGTATTAAGTATACTCACAAGCCGTACAGGCTCCGCTAGGGGCATAAGAAAGCTCTAGAAGAATTAGAGAATAACAGGGAAAAGCCTTATGGCGCTATAGTAGCGGATGCTTTTATTAATTTATTTAAAATTAGGAGGCTCAGTTTTTTAAAATAGCCATAAATATATTAATTTCTAAAAAATTTTGCCAAATCCCGTCTTAGCCAATTTTAATAAAATTATTATAATTTTAGAAATCCTAAGTCCTTTTTTGTCTTTACCGCTCTATTAGTGCAAACTTTGAATATTGCTTTTATATTCAAACTAAACAAGACCTTGTCCGCAAAGATTATATTTCCTGGAGTAGTTTTTGTTTGAAACCTTCCAGCTAGATAAATTCTCCCGGAATTCTCTCTCAAGCAATAAAGAGAGTGGCAGATTGGCTCCAGGCTAACCTTTTAAGCCGCTTACTCTACCAATACAGTAACCATATGCCATTCCAGTGGATTAGAGGAAAGGTCAAGAGGATATCTTTTAGGCCCAGAGGAGGATATTGAACAATTTATTGAAAGCTACCATGACCGCATAACAGAGTGCGTATACTAAAAGCCCCTGTCTTCCTTTAAAACCGGAACCTTAACCGTATATGAAGTATCCATGCTAGAAAAGGTGGTGCAAGCCCTAAAAGAGGTCAACCAGAACCTGGAAGAATGGCTGGATGATTTGGATACAATAATTTAATTTCATTGACCAAGCTATAAAAGGCGTATATTATAATAATACAAAAAGGATGAGCAGCGAATGGGCAAAGCTAAAATAAATATAACATTAGATAAAGATTTAATAGA
>CAYREF010000067.1:0-6762 GCA_964423265.1 uncultured Actinomycetota bacterium | reverse complement strand
GTTAGTTCGGGGTAAAGCGTAAGCTTGATATAAGCGGTAATGGCTATATAACCGCCCATGATATATACAAGGGAAATGTATCTGATGCCAGCCTGCTTTCTGGCTTAGTTGATTCTCACGCCAGAGTGTTTTCCAGCAAGTTTAAAAGCGGAGCTGCTAACAGGGGATTCTATGACGGAGATCTTATAGAAAATCTTAAGAAAAAATATAAAATATCCCCTGCCATCCCCCATAAAAAGACAGGGAGGGGCAGCTGATACCAAAAGAGAAGAAGCTCTCAAAGAAGAGATCCGCCATTGAAGCTAAGATAAACGAGGGCAAGAGGATGTGTGGGCTGGATAAATCTCTCTACAATGGATTTAACGGAGACCGTGTATGGGCAGCACTATCGGTAATGGCCTAAATATTAGAAAACTATTAAGAGATATGGAGAAATCAACGGAATTGATATATAAATTCGGGTAATTTAGAAAAATAAATTTCAGAAATAGGATTGAGTCAAAAAGATTAAAAAATATTTATATGAAAAATATTATTTACGATACATATAAAATAGTAAAAAGGTGAATTATTCACCAGGAACTAGTTATGCGTTTTTTATAATTAATACACTTTTTAGTTGTTGGTTATTATGTACCTAATATAACTCATAAAATATTTATTTTGCGTAGTATTTGATATTGGTATATATTAAAAATGTATTAAAACTTATTAAATATTTCTAAAAAGACAAGCTAAAAAGGCAGGATAATAATATAAAATTAATATAATTTGGAACTAATTAAATTATGCCTAAAAAAATAACACTGAAACATATAGCACAGAAAGCTGGAGTATCTATAAATACTGTTTCTCGTGCCTTGAGTAACAAAAACGACATTTCACAAAGTACTAAAGATAAAATTCAGAGAATAGCAAAAGAACTTAAATATATACCAGATGCTGTAGCAGGATCTCTTAGAAAAGGTTCTACTAAAACAATTGCAGTTATCATACCAGATATTATGGACCCATTATTCTCTATATGGGTTAAGGATATAGAAAAAATATTGGGACAAAATGGTTATAACATTTTTATAATTAATACAGATGAAAATTACCAAAAAGAAGAAAAAGCTGTGCTTTTATCGTTAAGCAAAAAAGTAGATGGTATAATATTATGTCCTTGCCAAAAGGAAGATAAAGATATTCTATTATTAAAGAAAAGAAATGTAAGCTTTGTCCTTCTGGGAAGACGTTTTCAACATATAAAAACAGATTATGTTGTATCAAATGACATAAAGGGAGCTTATTTAGCTACTAAATATCTTTTAGATAATAATAAAGAAAAAATATTGTTTTTGAATGCTAATAGATACATATCTTCAGCCAAAGAAAGGTACCTCGGCTATATAAAAGCCTTTGAAGAAAAAAAACTCGACGTAGATAAGTCATTGATATACGAAATTGAGAATACCGTAGGCAATACAATTAAATCAATAAAAAATATAGTGGCTCAAAAAACAAATTTTGATGCTGTGTTTACTTTTAGTGACATAATGGCATGGGAAGCTACATATTACTTTCAGAAGTATAATCCTAAAATACTCCAAAATATTGACATTTTTGGTTATGATAATATTCAATCAAGATTTTTCTTCCCATTTTCTCTTAAAACTGTTAACTATTCTAAACGTGTTACCGCCCATAAAGCTGTTGATATTCTATTAGATAAAATAAAAAATAACAATGTAGAAAAATATCGCCAAGAAATTATTGACACTAATTTATTTATAAGAAATAATCAATAACTCAATTAAAAAACTCAATTAAAAAATTTGACAAGTATTTACGTTAACGTTAATGTTTCTATATAATTTAAATTTATTTTTACTGGTTACAGGTTAAAAATTAATAATTTAAAATAATTTTTATCTATTTAGGAGGCAGGCCATGGAAAAAGTCAAATGTGCAGTAATAGGGCTCGGTTGGTTTGGTGAATACCATGTAGATACCCTTAAACAAATTCCTACAGCTGAGCTAACAGCAATTTGTACTCGCACAGAATCAAGGTTAAAAGATCTTGCACAAAAATATGATGTACCCAAAGCTTATACCAATTACCATGATCTTTTAAATGATAACCAAATAGAAATGGTTTCTATTACTACTCATGTAAAGGATCATTTCCAGATTGCAGTAGATTCCATAAAAGCAGGCAAGAACGTATTTTTAGAAAAGCCCATGGCTAATACTACCAAAGAGTGTGACCTAATACTAAAAGAACTTAAAAATACAGATAAGGCGTTTATGGTAGGCCATATCTGCAGGTTCGATACCCAATATGCGATGGCTAAGCAGGAAATAGAAAAGGGGAACCTGGGTAAAGTTGTAAGTATGCATGCTAAAAGGAATCTTGCCAGTTTCATAACCGAGACCCATTTAAATAAGCTTAGTGCTATGTTTGGTGACGGTATACATGATCTTGATCTAATGATATGGTATTCAAATACTAAATTAAAAAGTGTATATGCGCAATCTATAAATACCCGTACTCATCTTAAATATGATGACATAAGCTGGGCAATGTTCAGGTTTGAAGATGGATCCTTTGCAGTACTTGAAAATAACTGGAGTCTACCCGATAATGTCCCTTATGCCATAGATGCAGGTATGGAAATCTTAGGTGATAAAGGAATGATAAATATAGACAATTCGGGACAGAATTTCACCAAGGTAACTGAAGATGGAGTTATCTACCCTGAAGCAAGGTACTGGCCAGTAGTTCATGGTTCCAGGAAAGGCTTTTTAAAAGAAGAACTTGAATATTTCTTAAAATGTATACTTGAGGAAGAAAAACCAAGTGTAATTACACCTCAGGAATCCAGAGATGTGGTTAATGCTGTAAGAGTAGCAGAGCAATCTGCAAAAGAAAATAAGATAATGAATTTTTAGTATCATAAAAATTGTTTTTATTAAAGATAGATAGAAGAATCTATAAGGATTGGAGAGAAAATGCGCTTAGAACCATTACCAGATTCAGTTTATAGCTCGAGAATAAATAGGCTACAGAAAAAGCTAAAAGAAAACAACATTGACCTTTTTATTGGTTATAGCAGTGAATGTGAATCTGCTACCACAAGATACTTGACAGGCTTTTGGCCCTTTTTTGACTTTGATATGGTGCTTGTTCCAGTTGAAGGTAGAGCAGCACTGGTAACTGGCGGTCCAGAATCTTATGAATTTGCCAAATCATTTGCTAAGTCTGTAGACATATATATAAATCCCTTGCTGGTAGAAACTTCAGCCCCTGATTGGGTTCCGAATGTAGATGGCCAATCTATAGGGCAGATAATAGATAAGGTATGCAGCCATAAACCAAAGCGTCTAGGCCTGGGTAACTGGAATATATTTCCCTTTGTGATGATGGAAGAAATAAAAGAGATGCTGCCACAATCAGAAATTGTGCATGCAGATCAACTACTTCTTGAAATCCAGGCTATAAAAGAAAAAGAGGTAATTCCTTATATAGAAAAAGCCTATAATATTACTGAACAGGCGTTAACTGCTGCATTGAATAGCGCTGAGGTTGGTAAAAAGGAATGGGAGCTGGAGGCGGCTGCCCGATCCCATATGGTATTAGCCGGAGCTGAAGGGACCCCCTATCCTAACTGGGTTTGTTCTGAACCAAATACTAGACTGAGCCTTTGCCGGTCCACTAACAAAGCTATTGCAAAAGATGAGCTAGCACAGTTAACTATAGGAGCTAAGTATATGGGATATTGTGGAAACATGTGCCGCCCTTTTGCTATAGGTAAATTCCCTACTAAGGCTAAAGATTTGGCGAAGGTGGCCCTAGAGTCAATAGAATATGTTTTAGAAACAGTAAAGCCTGGGGTAAACAGCTCAGATGTATTTAAAGGCTACCATAACATATTATCCAAGTATGGGTATCAGGAATATACCCTTTACGGACCTGCCCATGGAACCGGAAGCTCAGAGGTAGAAGGTTTATGGTTATCGGAAAATTCAAATTTTATGATAAAGCCCAATATGCTATTTAATATAGATATATGGCTATCTGACAACTCGTATGGGTTAAGATTTGAGGATGGCATTCTTGTTACTGAAACAGGAATAAAAGAACTTACTACTTTCAAAAGAGAGATTATTGAATTGTAGTGGATATAAAAATCAAGGATATTTTAAAAGAAGTAGATAAAAGAAGAGATGAGATAATAGCATGGACTAAAAAGCTTATAACTTATCCAAGCGAGAACCGGCCCCCAAATGGGTTTGAGGCTGATTTACAAAAATTTATAGAAAGAGAGTGCAAAAATCTTGGATTAGAAGTAGACACATTTGCTCCTGATTCTATAAAAGAAGCTAAGAACCATCCTTGGTGGCTTTCTGGAAGAAATTATTCTAATAACAGAAATAATGTCGTAGGATTATGGAAAGGCAATTCTAAAGGCAAATCCTTACTCTTTAGTGGCCATGCTGATGTAGCTCCATTTGAACCAGGAGAATGGAAAGTTACCAAACCCTTTAGTCCAAAGATAGTAGATGGGAGGCTTTATGGTAGAGGTTCCTCCGATCTTAAAGGGGGAATGTCCGCTGCCTTTTGGGCTATAAAAATACTCAAGGATATGGGTTTTACTCCCCGTGGAGATATAATTTTTGAAAGCGTGGTAGATGAAGAATTTGCTGGAGGCAACGGCACTCTTGCTTCCCGACTTAAAGGATATAATACTGATTTGGCTGTATTAGTTGAACCTACTAGAATGGAGATTTGTTCTGCTTGTTTAGGAGCTTTTCTTGGAGAAATAAAGCTAAAAGGCAATGCTGGAATGCCATACATGGGATTTGATATTCCTAATCCTATTTATGGCATGTCGTCATTAATTGAAATTTTTAAAAAATGGGCTAAAAAGTGGGTGGAAAATAATAGCCATCCACTCTTCCAAGATAAAGGTAAAGAACTCAAAGTTTTATTATGGGATATTAACTCAAAGAGTGAAGAAGAATTTACACAGATGGGAACCCCATTAGTAAGTAAACTTTCTTGGATTATTTGGTGTTATCCAGGAATTGATGAAAAAAAATTTAAAAAAGATTTTAGAGATTTTTGGGAAAAACAAGCTAAAGAAAATAATAATCTCAAACCATTTAGTATTGAGCATAAATTTACTTATCATTATGTAAGGCCGTGGAAAACAAATTGCGACAATAAAGCAGTAAAAGAAATTATAGATACATATACAGACTATACCGGCAATAAATCTGTAGTAACAGGTGCCCCCTTCTCTTGTGATATGGCTATTTACGGTGATATTGGTAACATGCCCATAATAATATTAGGCCCTAGAGGGCAAAATTTACATGCTCCTGATGAATGGGTCTTGATAGAAGATATAATTAAACTTACTGGAATTTTTGTTACCTTGGCCATAAGATGGTCGGGCTAATATAGGAAGGGAATTAAATGAAACTCATAGATGCCTCTGGACCAATATATGAAGGTATGTGGTCTTATGGTTCACCATTTCCTGAATTCAAACTAAAAGAATTAGAACATCCTGATTTTGTAGAATTTGAAGCCTACTCTCAGGCTTTTGAGGGGTTTTCCATGGTTACTGGGACCTATATTGATGGTCCAGCTCATGGTTTGGGGCTAAAAAAAGCTGACCCCATACACAAAATTCCCTTAGAGAATTTATTTGAAGTAGATGCACATGTACTCAAATTTAATCTGGATAAGCTGAATAGGGAAAACGGAAAACCATATATATCTTTAGATAATATTTTACATGCTGAAAAGAATAAAATTCCTAATAATTCTAACATTATCTTAGCTACAGGATGGGGCCAGCATTGGTTTGAAAATGATTTTATTTCTAACTGCTGGTTTTTAAAAAAAGATGCAGCTAAATATTTGGTAGAAAAGAAACCGTTTTTGTTAGCAATGGACACTCCTTCTATTGATAATGTTAAAAATGAACAAGGCCTATGGCCGTTAATTTTTAATAACGGAATATATTTGGTAGCTCCCCTTGTAAATCTTGAAAAAATTAAAAAATTTAAAGTTAAATTATATGTTCTTCCTTTAAAAATTTTAAATACCACAGGATTGCCCTGTAGAGTAGTAATAAAACAGGAATAAGTTAGCAAATAACTTACCAACTTATATTAACCTTACTAAACCACTAGACAGGATAGAAAACCATTACAGTAGCTATATGCTCTTAAGTTGATACCTTCTATGTATGCAGAATTAAAGGTATAGGTAGGATTTATCAGTTTAGGGCAATAGATACCTACTCCTCATTTGGATTTGCATATTTTTATAGGGATAAGACTTCTAAATCTGCCATAGATTTTATATCAAAAACTGTAAAAATTTTTGATTATATAAGTATAACAGTTGAAAGAATTTTAACTGACCGTGGCAAAGAATATACTACCCACTGTAATGGTGGATTCCATCTATTTTAAGAGTATCTAGAATATAAAGGTATCGAGCAGAGATATAATCAAATGTTGTGGATTGAGGGTAGAAAAAGAGCATATCCTCCTATAAAATATTACCAATTGTAAAAGATAATAGAAAAGGAGAGTATGGCATGTGAGTTAAGTATAGTAGAAAAATAAAATATGTAAAAGAGGAACCAGAATCAGCCTGGTCAGTACTGGAGGAGATTGCAAGAAATGGGGCACAGAAAATGCTACAGCTAGCACTGGAGAGCGAAGTAGAAGAATATGTAGAAAAACATTCACACCTAA
>CAYREF010000066.1:0-6771 GCA_964423265.1 uncultured Actinomycetota bacterium | reverse complement strand
ACAGTAACAGCTTAAGCTTAGCCTAAACTATTCGCGCCATCGCTCTACTCGGCGACAGAAAGGATGCATATCCTCATCAGCTAAGCATGGGTGAAAGGCAGAAAGTATTAATTGCCATGGCTTTTATATCTAATCCTAAAGTAGTGGTTCTTGATGAACCTACCTCTTCCTTGGATCAAGATACAAAAAATATGATAATAGGGATAATAAAAAGATTGTGCGAACATAAAGCTGTAGTTCTTTTTTACTCATGACTTGGATACTGCAAGAAAACTATCCTGTAAAACCATGGTTTTGTATAGCGGCACAGTCATGGAATATGCGGATACTAAAAAGCTTTTAAGAAATCCAAAACATCCGTATTCCAGGGCCCTTATTAGATCATACCCCGATAGCAGCAGGACCAAAGATTTACAGGGAATTAAAGGAAGGGCTGAATTCATAAAAAAAGGCTGTCCATTTTATAAAAGATGTACCCAATCTATAGGTATTTGCAGAATGGAAAAGCCGGGCCTGGAAAAGAATAACGGTTCCTTAGTTGCTTGTCATCGGGGCGGGATTATACCACTTCTTAAACTAGAAAATATGAGCAAAAAATACGATAATAAAGGGATATTAAAATCAATAAACTTAACATTGTTTGAGGGGGAAACAGTAACGCTATTAGGAAAAAGCGGCACAGGGAAAACAACGCTGGCAAAAATAATAATGGGATTGGTGAAACAGGATGGCGGTATAATTTATCTAGAAAACAGAAAGATTAAAAATTTCGGCCTGGATTACTATAGGAAAGTTCAAATGGTTTTTCAGGATACCCGCTCTTCCTTATCGCATAGAATGAACATATTAAATATAATAATAGAACCTTTAGTAATCCAGGGAACAGGAACAAGGGTTGAAAAGATTGAAAGAGCGAAAAGAATATTATCTGAGGTAGAGCTTCCTGCCAGCCAAGGATTTTTAAACAAATACCCCCACCACTTAAGCGGGGGAGAGATCCAGAGGCTGGTAATAGCACGGGCTTTAATGCTGAAACCCAAACTGTTAATAGCGGATGAGCCCACATCTTCTTTAGATGCAAGTGTGCAGGCGAAAATAATGAAACTTTTAAATAATATACAGGAAAACAGGGGACTGGCAATACTTTTTATTACCCATAACCAGGATTTGGCCAGAAAAGTCAGTGACAGGATTGTTAAATTGGAAAATGGAATTATAATGTGATTATAAATCTGGGTTCTTCAAAACGCATAGATCTACATAAAGTTTATAATAAAGTTTGTGTAGTAGAATAATTTCTAATTGTCTGCTATTATTCCGTGGAAGATATGGTACTGTAGATTTAAGGAAATAATAATATGGAAAATATTAGCATTAAACCTATCGGCATAATTTCCACACCTTTTAAAAATAAATCTGAAGCCCCAAGACAAACCATATACTCAGATGGAGCTAAAGGGAAAATCAAAATATTCGGCCAATACATAAAGGGCTTAAAGGCCATAGAAAAATATAAATACCTGATCCTTATATTTTATTTCCACCAGTCTAAAGGCTATAATTTGTTAACTGTTCCTCCCCATAGCAGTGAAGAGAGAGGGGTTTTTGCTACAAGATCTCCAAATAGGCCCAATCCTTTAGGGTTTTCTGTAGTCAAGCTTTTAAAGGCCGGCCCAAATTACCTGGAAGTGGAGAATGTAGACATGGTTGACGGCACTCCAATAATTGATATCAAGCCATATGTGGATAGCTTAGATAAAAAATAATTTTTTTGCCACTTATTTACCAAAACCTAGGCATCTTCCGACATTTTCTTATAAGCCTCATATTTTTCTTTTGCATCCTTTTCTGCTTTTTTGAAAAGTTCATCTGCAATTTCTGGAAAAGTTTTAGTAAGTGATGCATACCTTATCTCACCCATCAGGAATTCCCTAAAAGATGTCTTGGGTTCTTTGGAGTCTAGAGTAAACGGGTTTTTACCTTCTCCTTTCAGGTCAGGATTATACCTGTAAAGATGCCAGTAGCCTGAATCTACTGCTTCCTTTTCCCTTCCTTGTGTGTGTTGCATGCCTTCCCTTATTCCATGGCTAATACAGGGGCTGTATGCGATAATTATGGAAGGTCCCCGGTAAGATTCAGCTTCCCTTATTGCCTTAAGGGTTTGTTTTTTGTCTGCACCCATGGCAATTTGGGCAACATATACATAGCCGTAAGTTGTAGCCATAAGGCCAAGGTCTTTTTTCTTGGTTTTTTTGCCTGAAGCTGTAAACTTGGCTACTGCCCCCAAAGGCGTGGCTTTAGAAGATTGGCCTCCTGTATTTGAATATACTTCGGTATCAAAAACAAAAACATTAACATCTTCACCAGAAGCAAGAACATGGTCCAAGCCCCCGTACCCGATGTCATATGCCCAGCCATCTCCTCCAAATATCCAAATGGATTTCTTGGTGAAATAATCTTTAAGCTTCAGTAATTCTTTGGTTAATTTTGAAATTTTTTCACTGCCTTGTTTTTTACTCAACAGCTTCACCATTTCAGGATAAAGCTGTTTAGTCTTTTCCCCATCATCTTTATACTGGAGCCAATTTTCCAAAGCTTCTTTTAATTCCTTATCTATGCTCAAATTTAGCAATTCTCCTATCAAAATTTCGATTTTTAGCCTTAATTGCTTATTTCCCAGGGCCATTCCGTATCCGTATTCTGCATTATCTTCAAATAATGAATTTGCCCAGGCAGGGCCCATCCCTTCCCGGTTTACAGTATAGGGGGTAGATGGTGCTGAACCTCCCCAGATAGAGGAGCAGCCTGTAGCGTTGGCAATAAGCATGCGGTCCCCGAAAAGCTGAGTTACAAGTTTGGCATAAGAAGTCTCTCCACACCCTCCGCAGGATCCTGAAAATTCAAATAGAGGCTGACAAAATTGTGAATCTTTTACAGTTGTAGGCTCTATTTCTTTATTGGAGATATCTTGAGCTGCCTCCCAATTTTTAGATTCTGGGAGCTGGCTTTCCAGGGATTCCATCTCCAGCGCCTTATTCTTTGGCGGACATACTTCAACACAGTTTTTGCAGCCTGTGCAATCAAGGGGACTTACCTGTATCCTAAATTTTAAGCCTTTTACGTTTTTGCCTTTGGCTTCCAGGGTTTCAAAGTCCTCTGGCATATCTTTTTCTTCCGCTTCAGTTAACAGGTACGGTCTTATAACTGAATGTGGACACACAAATGAACAAAAATTACATTGGATGCAATTCTCTTTTATCCACCTGGGTACCTGTACTGCAATCCCCCTTTTTTCATAAGCTGCAGTCCCAGGAGGGAAAGTTCCATCCTCTCTTCCAGTAAATGCACTTACAGGGATATCGTCTCCTTTTTGCTTGTTCATGGGTATAAGCATATTTTTAATAAAAGCAGGAGCATCTTTTTCTTCTTTCTTCTTTTCAGATTTTGCATTTTTCCAGGATTCAGGAACATCTATTTTTTCCAGCTTTTCAATTCCCTTATCCACTGCCTTGTAATTCATCTCTACTATATTTTTGCCTTTTCTCCCATAGGTATCTTCAATGGCTTTTTTAAGTAAATCTACTGCTTCTTTTACTTCTATGACTTTTGATATTTTAAAGAAAGCGGCCTGCATTATCATATTAATCCTGCTTCCAAGCCCTATTTTTCTGGCAATGTCTGTGGCATCTATTATGTAGAAATCTATATTATTTTCTGCCAGGTATTTTTTCATATCTGCCGGTAGTTTGGCCTCCAGTTCCTGTTTGTTCCACTGGCAGTTTAGAACAAATTGCCCTCCATCCCTTAACCCGTAAAGCAGGTCATATTGGTCTACATAAGCCTGGTTGTGGCAGGCAACATAATCAGCGGTTTCAATTAAATAGGTGGACTTAATGGGATTCTTGCCAAATCTCAGGTGTGATATTGTTAACCCGCCTGATTTTTTAGAATCGTATTGAAAGTATCCCTGGGCGTAAAGTTTAGTGTTATCGCCAATAATTTTTATGGCATTTTTGTTTGCGCCTACGGTACCGTCTGACCCGAGGCCCCAGAATTTACACCTTATTGTTCCTTTAGGCTCTGTTTCAATTTTTTCTTTTGAGGGAAGGGAAGTATGGGTAACATCATCTATTATACCTATAGTGAAACCATCTTTAGGGTTTTCTTTTTTTAGATTATCAAAAACTGCCTTAATTTGGGAAGGAGTAGTATCTTTAGAGCCCAGGCCATATCTTCCGCCTATTACTTCAGGGCGGTGGCTTTCCCTGTAAAAAACAGTCCGGATATCTTCATAGAGCGGTTCCCCTGGTGAACCAGGCTCTTTAGTTCTGTCAAGGGCAGCAATTTTTTTAGTTGTATTAGGCAATGCTTCTAGGAAATGTTGTTTGGAGAATGGCCTGTAAAGGTGTATTTTTATTACTCCCACCTTTTCCCCCTGTCTGTTTAAATAATCCACGGTTTCCTCTATGGTATCCGTAACTGAACCCATGGCTGCAATCACATATTCTGCATCGCTTGCCCCGTGATAATTAAATAAACTATATTCTCTTCCAGTTGATTTGCTTATTTTTTCCATATACCCGGAAACTATGTCAGGAACTTTCTGGTAGAAAATATTTGAAGACTCCCTGGCCTGAAAAAATATGTCTGGATTTTGAGCCGTACCGCGGGTTACAGGGTGCTGGGAGTTAAGTGCCCTCTCCCTGAATTCCCTTATTTTATCAAAATTTACTAATTTCTTAAGATCTGTATAATCCCATACCTGAATTTTCTGTATTTCATGAGAAGTCCTAAAACCGTCAAAGAAATGAAGGAAAGGAATTCTTGACTCTATGGCTGCCAGATGGGCTACTGCCCCTAGATCCATTACTTCCTGAATACCTCCGGAAGCAAGCAGGGCAAATCCTGTTTGTCTTGTAGCCATGACATCAGAATGGTCCCCAAAAATAGACAGGGCATGAGTGGCTACAGCTCTTGCGCTTACGTGAAATACTCCAGGAAGGAGTTCACCAGAAATTTTATACATGTTAGGGACCATTAAAAGCAGTCCCTGAGAAGCAGTAAAGGTGGAAGTAAGAGCTCCTGACTGGAGTGACCCGTGAACGGAACCCGAGGCTCCGCCCTCTGACTGTAGTTCCACCACATTAACCTTTTGGTCAAAAATGTTTTTCCTTCCATAAGCTGCCCATTCATCAATGTTTTCAGCTATGGGTGAGGAAGGAGTTATGGGGTAAATTGCTGCAACATCAGTAAATGCATAGGCAACATGTGAAGCCGCTGTATTTCCATCCATTGTTTTCCATTTTTTCATATTTATTTTCTCCTTACTTATTTATCTTGTATATGAGTTTTTTATTACAGGTTCTTTGTTCATAAGTATATCTACATACTGGGACCTTTGGTAAATATAGGGGTCGCTTATATTTTTATCAGATAATTTACCCCTGAAGTCTTCCAGGTTACTATAGTCTTTTTCTTCCATCCAGTTATTTAAGTCAGATACCATTTTCTTTATATAGCCGATCTTATGTTTATACAGGGTGCTGACACATTGGATTGCATTTGCTCCGGCAAGCAGCATTTTTACTATATCTTTCCCTGTAAAAATTCCACTGCTAGAGCAGATATCTGCCTTGATATTCTGGTATAACAAACCTGTAAACCTAAGCGGCAGCCTGTGGTCTCCTATATTGCTCAGGTTAAATGGCTGGATATGCTTCTCCCTTCCAGTATCAATATCAGGCTGGAACAGCCTGTTAAATATGACAAAGACGTCTATACCGGTTTTATCCAAATTGGTTATGGCATTTAAGGAGTTTGTGTAAAAAAAGCTTAATTTGGCACTAATTGGTATGTTAATATTTTTTTTAACTTCTGAAAGTATCCTAAAATGCTCCTTTTCAATAGAAGTTGAATTTTCATCCATTTCTGAAGGAGTAGAGTAAAGGTTAAGCTCCAACCCATCTATGCCTGTTTGTTCCATTTTTTTTGCATAATCCACCCATATATCTTTGCTTATACAGTTCAGGCTTCCGATTAAAGGGATATTTATTTCTTCTTTAATTTTTTGCAGGTTGTAAAGGTGTTCTTTCGGACCGGCATGCTTTATATCTGGAAACACGTTTACCATCATGGCATGGCGGTCATCATATTCATCAATTCCTTCTTGAAGCTGGAAGTTTTCTAATTCAATCTGTTCTTCAAACAGTGACTTATATACTACCGCCCCTGCTCCTGCTCTTTCCATCTTTTTTATATTCTCCATTTTTTCGGTAAGGTTATTTGCTCCAACTACGAGGGGGTTTTTGAGTTCTATTCCCATGTATGTGGTTTTAAGGTTAGCCATGGCATGACCTCCGGTTTATTTATTAAATATATTAACCTAATATTATTATGATTTTACTATTTTTTAAATGAAATTATTTTTAGGCAGAAATTTATTTAGATAGGCTAAACTTCATTCAAATTAGCATTATCCCATATTTACCATATTTTTCTTTTGGTTATCACATCATAACCTATGGCAATAATTGGAATAGCCAGGTATATTAGTCCCTCGTGTAATAGGTAATACTGGAGGGCAGTTTGGGTTTCCAGAAATAGGTAATCCATGCCGATGCTTATGCCAAACCAGATAATACCTACAATAAAGCCTTCACCGGTAAAACCGGAAAAAGATCTTTTGAAATAAATGACCAGGAAAAAAACTGTGGCCGCTATTACTATTAAAAAATGTAAAGCATCAGATGAATTTCCTGCAGAGTTTAATAG
>CAYREF010000065.1:0-7238 GCA_964423265.1 uncultured Actinomycetota bacterium | reverse complement strand
AATAGATATTCTAATAAAAACAGATACTAATTTTACCTTTACCAAAAACTGCCAGCCAATATTTAAAAAAATTGGGGAAATATTATTGTACTAACGGCTGGCCGCTTTTAATCCTTTTTATAAGCTTTGGCACCACTTCAAAAAGATCCTCCACAATCCCATAATTTGCAATTTTAAAAATAGGCGCTTCTGGATCTTTGTTTATGGCAATTATTATATCCGATGTCTGCATGCCAGCTAAATGCTGAATAGCACCTGAAATTCCACAAGCTATATATATTTTGGGATTAACCGTTTTCCCTGTTTGGCCTACTTGATGCGGATATGATATCCAGCCTGCATCCACTGCAGCCCTTGAAGCACCCACAGTGCCTCCAAGTAAATCTGAAAGCTCCTTAAGCAATGGAAAATGCTCAGGGCCCCCAAGGCCCCTTCCGCCAGAAACTACAACCTCATAATCTGTAATGTTAATATCTTCCTCAGTCTCCCGGTCTATGTTTACCAGATTGTACCGGCTGTTGTATTTTTCCTCTTCAATTTCAATTCTTTCAATCTTCCCATCTGGGCTAGCCTTTTCTGTAATTTTTTTTGCAGCCATTACATGTGGACGGACAGTGGCCATCTGAGGCCTGGATTTCTCAGAAATAATAGTGGCTAGTATATTACCCCCGAAAGTGGGCCTGGTTTGCTCAAGCAGCCGTGTTTTTTTATCTATCTTAAGGCCGGTACAATCCGCAGTAAGCCCTGTCCGCAAGATTGCAGCCACCTTCGGAACCAGTGACCTTCCAAAAGAAGTAGCTCCCGCTAGAAATATTTCTGGCTTATAACCCTGAATAATCCTAACTAAAGCTTTGCTGTATATATCATCCAGGTTATTTTCAAATGCCTTGTTGTCTATCAAGTATAATTTATCCAAGCCATATTTAAATGCCTCACCTGCAACCCTGCTTATATTATGCCCAATAGCTGCTGCAGAGAGCTTGGTGCCTAATTCATCGGCAAGCTCCCTACCCTTGGTTAACAGCTCAAAACCAACATCAATTAACTCTGGTCCTCTGGATTCCAGGTATACACAAACTCCCTCGTAATCCGAAAAATCTTTTTTCTCTTCTTTCAACCCGGTTATATTAATGGCATCAAACTTACATACGCCAATACAAGCGCTGCAATAAACACAGTTCTGGTTAACTACAGCAATCCCTTCTTCCATCTCAACAGCATCATAGAAACATGCCTTCTGGCATAATTTACAACCGGTGCATTTTTCCTTGTTAACTCTAATCTCCACTGGCTACAACCCTCCTAAACCACATTTAATTCTTTTAACTCGCTAAAAAGCTGGTCAACTTTCTCATCTATACGGCCCCCGAGTATTTTTACCTCATGCTTTATATCGGGAGTAAATATTTTAATCACTTTAGTATATGACCCCATCAGCCCTACTTCATCTTCTTCAGCTTCTATATCATCCTTGCCCCAGATAGGAATCTTTTCTTTTTTTGCCTTCATTTTACCCCTAAGTGAAGGTATCCTGGGCTGGTTTATGTCTTTTACTACAGAAATAGCTGCAGGCAAGCCAACCTCAATGGTTTCATACCTGTCTTCCATAAGCCTTTTAGCTTTTATAGTTTTTTTCTTAATATCAATTATTTCACTCACATACCCAATAAAAGGTATGTTCACATGCTGGGCAAATTCAGGCCCTACCTGTCCGGTATCCCCGTCAAGGGTCTGCTTTCCAAAAATAATAAGGCCAACCTTGCCAATCCTGTTTACAGTTTTTGCAATTACCAATGACGTAGCCCAGGTATCCGCCCCGGCAAATGCCCTGTCTGAAAGAAGTATTGCCTTATCTACCCCCATTGATATTGACTCTTTTAAAATATCTTCTGCCTGGGGAGGGCCCATGGTAACTGCCAGTACCTCTGAATTGTCCCCAACCCTTTCCTTAACCCTTATTGCTTCCTCTATTGCATAGCTGTCAAAAGGGTTTATAGTGTTTTCAACCCCTTCCCTTACCAGGGTATTGGTGTCCGGATTTATTTTTATATCAGTGCTTCCCGGCACCTGTTTTATGCAAACTACTACTTTAATTTTAACCACCCTCTCAGTTAAAGCCCTTTTTTACTAAATCAAGACCAATTACATCCCTCTGTATTTGGTTGGTCCCTTCATAAATCTGTAATATTTTTGCGTCCCTCATCATCTTCTCTACCGGATATTCCTTCATGTAGCCGTAACCCCCAAAGATCTGCACGGCATCCGTTGTTACCTCCATTGCAATATCTGATGCAAACATTTTGGCCATGGCCGAAATCCTAGATACATCTTTTGAACCGCTATCAACTACTTTTGCCGAATGATAAACAAGGTTCCTTGCAGCTTCAACCTTTGTAGCCATATCAGCAAGCATATGCCTTACGGCTTGAAAAGATGCAATAGTGGAATCAAATTGCTTTCTTAGCTTTGCATAGTTTAAAGCCTCTTCCAGAGCCCCCTGGGCAACTCCTACAGCTTGAGCACCAACCGCAGGCCTAGAATTATCTAAAGTTTTCATAGCAACCAGGAAACCCATGCCTTCCCTGCCTATTATATTTTCAGCTGGAACCTTGCAATTATTAAAAATCAGCTCCCGGGTAGCAGAAGCCCTTATCCCCATCTTGTTTTCCTTTTTTCCAAATTCAAATCCTTCCATTCCCTTCTCTAGAATAAATGCACTTGCTCCCCTGCTGCCTCTCTGGGGATCAGTCATGACAAATATGGTATAGATATCTGCTTCTCCCCCATTAGTAATCCATTGTTTTGTACCATTTATTATATAGTGATCCCCCTTGTTTTCAGCCTTTGTTTTAATACCGCCTGCATCGCTTCCAGCTTCCGGTTCAGTAAGTCCAAAAGCTGCCAGCTTTTTACCGCTGGCAAGGGCAGGTAAGTATTTTTTCTTTTGCTCTTCACTACCGGATATAAGGATGGGCAAAAAACCCAGGCCGCTAGCTGCATAAGATGTGGCTACGCTAAGGCAACCGCGGCTTAGTTCTTCAGTAGCCAGGCAAACCTCAAATATTCCTGTTCCCATTCCTTCATATTCTTCCGGGATAAACAGCCTGAATAGATCACTCTGGCCTATTTCCCTTAATATATCTGAAGGGAAAATCTCTTTTTCATCTAGTTCAGCCCTTACTGGTTTTATCCTTTCCTCGGTTATTTGCCTGCATATATCCTTAACCATCTGCTGCTCTTCATTTAAAAAATAGTCCATAAATCCTCCAGACCTATATCCTTATTAACATTTTTTAAAAGAGACGCCTATAAAACTTATTAGTTTCAAATTTTGCAAGCATTATTGAAACTTTATAAAATTATATGCGTCTTTTGCCAAAACAGGTAATTAAAAAAAAAGGAGAAAATGGGCTTTTTACTAACCAATAAAAAGGAAATATCAACTAAATTGCTGCTATCTTTTACTTTTGTGGGGCTGATGGCATTATCAGCGAACACATTTTTCTATCTACCGTTTAGCCCGATACCAGTAACTTTCCAGGTCCTAACTGTTCTTCTGAGCTCCATTGTAATAGGAGGTAAATGGGCAGCCTTTACTCAAGCTTCATACTTGTTTTTAGGACTGATGGGAGTACCTGTATTTTCAGGCTTTAAAAATGGTATTGCGGCCCTGGCCAGTCCTACAGGCGGCTATATTATAGGCTTTCTTGTAGCAGCTTACGCAACCGGGGTTATTTACCATTCATACAAACAAAAAGGCGGGCTGGCCATTTTTGTTTCCTGTTTTTGTGGCTTGCTTTTTATCTATTTTTTTGGTTATATGCACTTGGCTTTTTATTTTATTTCTAATTTAGGATTTAGTATTGGCATTTTTTTAAAAAGCCTGAAATTAGGAGTTTTACCTTTTATTGTTTTTGATTTAATTAAAATACTTATAATTGCAAATATTATTGGCAATTTAAAAAATAAGGACAAGATATAAATAATGGACTTGTTAGTAAACGATATAACCATAAGGGACATATTCCAGAGCACCGACCCGTCATATATAAACACGGATACAATAGACAGGATCCTAGACTATTACCAGGATTTAAACTATGACAGTCTGGAAATTTTCGGCGGATCTACTTTTGAAAAAATGCTACAAAACAGAATATACAAAACCCCCTTCCAGATATGTAGATACATAAAAAACAGGATACCAAACATTCCACTACAGGTCCTGGTAGGTGCAAGAAATCTGGTAGGGCTGGAGATTTACTCTAAAAATATAATAGATAAGTTTGTGGCACAGTGCATAGACTGCGGAATAAGCATTTTCAGGGTTTATGATCCCTTAAATGATATAGATGATATAAAATACATCCTAAAAACAATAAAAGAAAATGGGGGCCAATGCCAAGGAACTATAATTTACGATAACCTAAAACAGTATAGTTTTTTTAGGGAAAAAGCCCTGGCCCTAGAGGAGTTTGGTTGTAAAAGCATCTGTATAAAAGATGTGGAATCAACCCTAATACCAGCTAAAGCCAGAAAACTTTTCCCCGAGATCAGTAAAAGCGTAAATATACCTGTTTTTTTAAGTTCTTCTAATATAAGGGGGCTGCAAGCCCTAAATTATTATGAAGCTTGCAGCGGAGGTTGCAGGGGGATAGATCTTAGCCTCATTCCTTCTTCTTATAACGACTATAATCCTACAGTTTTTCCTATTCTTTTAAGCTTGAATGACACAGGAATAAGCCATAATTTAAATTACCCTAAAATCGTTGAATTATATGAATACATAAAAAAATATATATATCCCCATTTAGAGCAAGAGCTATTTTCTTCTAAATATATCCTGGACAGCCAGAGCGAAAGCCTGTTGCCTAAATGGCTTATTTCTTCCATTAACAGGCAGCTTAAAGAAGTGGGGGAAATTGAAAACATTGACGCTGTCTTAGAAGAAATATTGAGGATAAAAAAGGAATTAGGAAACCCTTCCCTTTCTACTCCCATTGGCCAGATAATTGGAAGCCAAGCAATACTTAATACTGTAATATCTGAACAGAGGTGGGAGATTACCAGCGATGAGATCAATAAATTCTTGGCCGGCTACTACGGAAAACCACCCGAAAATATTGATAAAGCTATTAAGAAAAATTTTATAAATAAAAATAAAGAAATTGTAAAAATAGATGAAGTCCCAGACATATATGGCCAATGTAAAGAAGAGCTTGCGGTTTTAACCGGAAAGCAAGAAGATATACTTAGCTATTGTTTCTTTCCTGAAAAAACAAGGAAATTTTTAGAAGCCAAAAAAGAGCCCAAGACTGCGGCAGAAGAATCAGCTGACAGAAAAGAAAAAACCTCCACACACAACCTGGAAAGAATAAACCTTAAAAAACTGAGGGAAATAACCAATCTAGTCGAAACCAGCAATATAGGTGAGATAAGCCTGGAAATTGAAGGGGTTAAGATTTCTGTAAATAAGTCTAAGCCTGCCAAGGCCACAGAAGAAAAGGCGCCGGAAACAGTAGCCGAAAAAGAAAGCAGCCAAGAAGGCCTGGTGGAAATAAAATCTCCCATAGTGGGTACATTCTATAACTCCCCAAGTCCTGACGCCCCGCCTTTTTTAAAGGAAGGGGATATGGTAAAGAAGGGCGATACCTTATGCATTATAGAGGCAATGAAACTTATGAACAAAATTAATTCCGACTATAGTGGTGAAATTCATAACATACTGGTAGAAAATGAAGAGCCTGTGGAATTTGACCAGACTATAATGATAATAAAAAAAGAGGAATAGATGTTTAGAAGGATACTAGTAGCAAACAGGGGAGAAATTGCCATAAGGATAATAAGGGCTTGCAAAGAGCTGGGAATAGAAAGTGTAGCTGTATATTCCACTGCAGACAAAGACTCAATGCATAAAGAGCTTGCTGACAGAAGCGTGTGCATCGGTCCTCCCCTTCCTGGGAGGAGTTACTTAAATATAAGCAACATAATTGGAGCAGCAGAAGTAACTAATTGTGATGCAATACACCCAGGTTACGGTTTCCTGTCAGAAAATCCCCAGCTTGTAAAAAAGTGTAAGGAGACAGATATTGTTTTTATAGGACCGCCACTAGACTGCATAGAGCTTGCCGGCAATAAATCGCAGGCTATAAGCATAATGAAAGAAAACAGGATTCCCGTAATTCCAGGATCCATAGGAAATGTACTGAATGCCAAAAAAGCCTTAAAGGTTTGCAAAAAAATTGGCTACCCGGTTATACTTAAAGCTTCTTTTGGAGGAGGAGGCAAGGGAATGAGGATATGCAACAACAAGAGGGAGCTTGCAGAATACCTGCCGATGGCAATATCTGAATCCCGTTCTGCTTTCGGGACAGAAGAAGTATACATAGAAAAATATATTCCTAAGCCCAGGCATATTGAATTCCAGATTATTGCTGACAATTATGGAAATACTGTCTGCCTTGGGGAAAGAGAATGCTCTATCCAGAGAAGACATCAGAAATTAATAGAAGAAGCCCCTGCCAATAACCTTTCAGCAAGAACTAAAAAGCACATGGCAAATATGGCAACCAAAGCCGCAGAAAGTATAAACTATAAGAATGTGGGTACTATAGAGTTTCTAGTAGACCAGGACGAAAACTTCTACTTTATAGAAATTAATACCCGCATCCAGGTAGAGCATCCGGTAACTGAAATGGTTACCGGGATTGACTTGATAAAAGAACAAATTAAATTGGCAGCCGGGGAAAAGATAAATAATGATTTAAATACCTCAAAACCTTATGGAAAAGCCATTGAGTTCAGAATAAATGCCGAAGATCCCGATAAAAATTTCACCCCTTCCCCCGGAAAGATAACAGATTATTTTACTCCTGGAGGACCAGGGGTAAGGATAGACACCTTTATTCACTCTAACTATACGGTTCCCCCTTTTTATGATTCTCTCCTGGCTAAATTAGTTATCTGGGGAAATGACAGAAGTGAAGCTATCGCCAGGTCAAAAAGGGCTCTTGAAGAATTCAGGATTGAAGGGATTAAAACCACAATATCATTTCATAAAAAGATATTAGAAAATAAAAATTTTGTGGCAGGAAATATACATACCCACTTTATTGAAGAAGAACTTGGAGTTTAATTGACCATAATCTTGGAAGCAATGCCTCTTCCGATTGCCAGTCTGTAATTCCTTACCGCAAGTATTACCGGCCCCAGCATATTTTTATTAATTACCCGCACTT
>CAYREF010000064.1:0-7351 GCA_964423265.1 uncultured Actinomycetota bacterium | reverse complement strand
AATACAGCTCCACTTTAAAATTCCGCAAAAAATCCTAAAGCTCCGGAGCTATCCCGAATATTGCCTCCACTACTTCATTTGAAAAATTGATGTACCTGTGCCTTATGCCTTCAGGCATAAAAAACTGCTCCCCGGTATCTACCTTGTAGGTTTTATGAAGTACTGACTCCCCGTCATCATCATCTTCGTATGCCTGTACCGTAAGGGAACCTTTAAGCACAAACAGCACTTCATCTCCCTCGTGTGTTTCAGGGTCTGAGTGTATACCTACAGGTATTTTTAGCTTTCCAAAATGCACAAAGTCATTGCTTATAAAAAAGCCTAAAAGGATATGGTTTTTCTTTCCATGTATTACTTTTAGCCACCTATCCCTGGATATGTGTATAAGGCGGCCGTCCTCCCTTGCTTTTTGGCCGACCAGGGGCCATTTTCCTAAATCATTTATATTGCCACTCATCTACTCTTCCCCCTTGTAGTATTTTGGCTTTCGGTCAAATCTTATATCCAACCCCATGCCTTCATCTGAATCAGACCAGATTGAAGGAGCCACTAAGGTTATAACCCGAAAGGGTTTTTCCCCGAAATTAAATCCTATATGCCAGGTACCCTTGGGAATAAGCAGGGCATCCCCTTCTTCCATCTCAATAACATCACCGTTTACAGGGTCAAATATAGTAGCTGCTCCTTCCAGGCAATAATAGCATTCATCGCCAGTATGCACACCCGGGGGGTCGAAATAATTTCCAGGAGTTACAGTATACTCACAAAAATACAACTTATCCGTGCTGATATACATGGGAGTTGAGTCTATGTGATCACCCTTGCCATAAACCAGTGAAACCCAGTCTTGCTTCCCTATGACTGCTGGCTTTTTCTTATCCGGGGGAAAAGGATAGCTTCCCATCCAAGGGGGGGATACTTTTATTGTTCATGCTTTCTCCTTGCCATAAATTTGTAACTTTTTAGATTTTAGCATAAAAGGAGGGCATTATAAATTTCTAAAGCTAAATAGGTTTTTATGTTAAAATAATCTAATCTTGTAAATATTGCATGGAGGTTATATGAAAACCCTTGGTATTGGCATGATAGGATATGGTTTTATTGGAAAAGTTCATACCCTTGCTTACAGGAATCTTCCTTTCTACTATGACCATGTCCCGGCAAACATTAGGCTGGAGGCAGTATATTCCAGAAATATTGAAAATGCCAAATTGGGAATACAGCAGGCAGGCTACAAGACTGCAACTGACAGCTATGATGAAATAATTAATAACAGAGATGTAGATATTATAGATATATGTACCCCCAACTCTTACCATAAAGAAGTTTTTATTAAGGCTTTAGAAAAGGAAAAACATGTCCACTGTGAAAAGCCACTGGCCATGAACCTGCACGATGCTAAAAAAATGCTTGATGAGGCTAAAAAACATCCGAACCTTAAAACCCAGATGACTTTTGAATACAGGTTTCAGCCAGCAATCATGCGGGCAAAACAACTAATAGAAGAAGGTTTTTTGGGTAAAATATTTAGTGTCCGTGCTGCATACCTGCATTCCGGATATATTGACTCCCAAAGGCCCTTAAGCTGGAGACTACAAAAAAAATACAGTGGCGGGGGAGCATTATATGACCTGGGTTCACATGTAATTGATCTACTGAGGTTTCTTTTAGGGGATTTTTACAGGGTTTACTCAAAGCAAAATACGTTCATTGGCAAAAGACCGCTAAAAGGAGAAAACGGATATGGCGAGGTGGACGTAGATGACATCTCAATTTTATTATTTGAGATGGCTAACGGTGCTGTGGGCACGATGGAGGCTTCCAGGCTTGCCACAGGAACAAATGATGAGTTAAGGATTGAAGTGCACGGGCAGAAAGGAGCCATTAAATTTAACAGCATGCAGCCCAACTTCCTAAAAGCTTATGACACCAGAAATCCTGACCAGCCAATAGGAGGTATGAGGGGATTTAATGACATAGAAACTGTACAAAGGTATCCTGGTCCTGCAAACCAGTTTCCCAGCCCTAAATTTTCCATAGGTTGGTTAAGATATAGCATAGCAAATACCATGGATTTTATAACCAACGTTGCCCAGGATAAAAAACCTTCTGCAAGCATATGGGAGGGCTACAAGGTGCAAGAAGTAATAGAAGCAGCCCTCATTTCCAACAGGGAGAAGAAATGGATTGAATTGCCATTAAAAATATGAGGAAGAAAAAATGAAAGATGTAAAGGTAGAAAAACTGGACCATAATTCAATGAAGTCTTTTGGCAAGTTAATTATACCCAGGAATAACAAACCACCGGTAATAGAAGCAGATTATGACCTCTGGCCCGGAGTAGATGATATTGTGGTAGAAAAAGAAGACATACCACAAACTTGCATTATTCTCCGTAAAGTATGAGAGACCTTTCAGCTGCTGTAATATGGAAAGGCACATAAATTGCTCTGAAACTCTTGTACCGGTAGAAGGTGAATCAATAGCAGTTTTTACATTATCGGGACCAGACAACTTGCTGGACCTTAGCACTGCCAAAGCATTTTATCTAAATATAAGTATGGTTCTGAATATCAATCCCGGGGTATGGCACTGGATACCATTTCCATTAAAAGATAAGGCTGACTTTATGGTTATATTGAGCAAAAAAGCTTTTGACGGTAAGTACATAGAAGTAATAGAGCTAAAGGAAGCTTTAAAAATAAGTCTTAAGAATTAACCTGGCCTTTTAGTTCTTTTAATTTATTATAGAAAGATTCCAGCACTATATAGCTGGATACCGAGCCTACATCCAGGTGGCCTTTGCTGCGTTCTAGGAGCCTAGATGATCTTCCAACTTTGCTTACCATTTCTTTTGTAGACTCCATACCCTCTCTGCCCTTATCCAGGGCAAGCTTAAAAGTCTCCAGCAACCCATTTTTTTCTACTTGGTCTTGGTATTCCTTTACGAAAGGTTGCAGGGTATCAACCATGGTCTTATCCCCTACCTTAGCCTGGCCCAATGACTTAACTGATTCCAGGAAGCTTGCAAAAAGCTGGCCAATGTCATTTTTATCCAAGCTGGTTTTGCCTTTAAGAACAGTACCTGCTTTAACAAAACCTCCTCCATATAAAGGGCCCATAGCGCCGCCTATCTCATTTAGAAGCACTTTACCGGATAAGATTAGCATCTCCCCTATGTCATCAATGGTGGTTTCCTGGAGCTTTTCTTTAATCTTTTTAAAACCTTTACTCATATTAACGCCATGGTCACCATCACCAATTTTTGCATCAAGCTCAGTAAGGTAATCTACATTATTTTCAATATTATCCGCAATGCTTATCAATATTTCTTTTAGCTGTTTAGAACTTACTTGCATAATCTCCCCTTTCTAATATAGCCTAAACTGTTTAAACAGCGGGCTATCTGCCTTTTCTAATAATAGTTTTTCCAACCTGTCATCCAGCTTGGTTAAAGTAATTGAAAATCCGGCCATCTCCAGTGAAGTAAAATATTCACCCACGTAAGTTATAACTTTTTTCATTTTGTATTTGTCCAGTATTTCAGAAACTTTCCGGTTTACTATATATAATTCCTGCAGCGGAGTTGCACCTAAGCCATTTATTAGTACTGATACCTTGTCACCGTTTTTAAAGGGTAGATCTTCGATAACCCTCTCCATGAGCATGCTAGTAGTTTCATCAGCAGATTTCATTTTTTCTTTTTTTATTCCAGGCTCACCATGGTGGCCTACCCCTATTTCCATTTCATCTTCTTCCAGCTCAAAACTGGGTTTTCCTGAAGCAGGAATTATACATGGTCTTGTCCCAACTCCCATAGACCTTGTATTAAACACCGCTTTTTCAGAAATTTCCTTCACCTCGTCCAGTTTCATGCCTTGCATAGCAGCAGCTCCTCCAATTTTCCACATTATAATCTCGCCTGCAATTGCCCTTCTATTTTCCATGTTCTCTTTTGGAGAAGAGGCAACATCATCATTAGCAATTACTTCTTCTACTTCTATGCCATCAGCTTCTGCCAGTGTTTTGGCCATCCTGAAGTTCATTATATCCCCGGAAAAGTTGCCGTAAAGGTAAATAACTCCTTTACCCATATCCAGCTTCTTGGTAGCTTTGTAAATCCAGTCAGAAGGAGGAGCAGCGAATACTTCTCCTATAGCAGCAGCGTCACATAAGCCTTCGCCTACATAACCTAAAAATGCTGGCTTATGGCCAGAGCCTCCCCCTGTGATAACGCCTACTTTGTTGAAATCCGGATCTTTTTTACGAATTAGCACCCTGACATCTTCCATTTTCTTTACAACATCAGGATAAGCTGCTATATATCCTTCCAGGGATTCATCTACGACATTGTCTGGATTATTGATAAACTTTTTCATGGCTAAGCCTTTCTACAGTTTTTTATTTGTAAATTTAAAAAAGTTTTATTTTAAAAATATTTATTATAGAATAATTTCAAATGCAATTACTAAATAATTATATTTACCAATTCAATATATTACAAGTATAAGCAAAACAGCCTTAAAAAATATAAATTATTAAAGGAGAGTCATGAACGACAAACTTTATAACCAGGTCAAGCAAAAATACGCAAAATACGGAGTAGACACAGATAAAGCACTGGACGAGCTAAAAAAAGTGCCGGTCTCTATTAATTGCTGGCAGGGAGATGATTTCCATGGATTTGAAACTGAGGAATCTAGCCTTAGCGGGGGAATTTTAGTTACAGGAGACCACCCAGGAATACCCTCCAATATTGAGGAATTCAGGCAGGATACAGAAAAAGCTTTTTCCATGATACCAGGCCAAAAAAAGCTAGCCCTTGAAGCAATGTATGGGGACTATAAGGGGAAGTTAAAAGAAAGAAATGAGATAAAAAATGAACATTTTGCCAGCTGGGTTGATTGGGCCCAACAAAACGGGGTTGGAATAGATATCAATCCCACACTTTTTTCACATCCCAAAGCAAGTGGCGGATATACATTGGCAAGCAAAGATAAGGACATAAGGAATTACTGGATAGAACATGTTAAATTATGCAGGGAAATTTGCAATTATATAGGAAGTGAGCTTAACCAGGTTTGTTTTGACAATCTGTGGGTTCCAGACGGTTCTAAAGATATAAATGTCACTAAATTAGACCACAGAGAAGTACTTATCCAAGCTTTTGATGAAATATTTGAAAAGAAATACCCTAAAGAGAACATGGATGATGCACTTGAATCCAAGCTTTTTGGTATTGGGGTAGAGTCTTATACCGTAGGGTCGCTTGAACTTTATATAAGTTATGCAGTACAAAAAGGACTCCAGGTTACATTGGATACCGGCCATTTCCATCCTACAGAAAAAGTGTCAGATAAAATATCAGCGCTCCTTCCTTTCTTTGAAGGTCTACAGCTGCATGTCACCAGGGGAGTTAGATGGGACAGCGACCATGTTCCAATCATAGAAGATGAATTGGTAGCAATAATGCAGGAGATAGTTAGGGCTAATGCTTTAGATAAGGTGTTTATTGGCACCGACTTCTTTGATGCAAGCATAAGCAGAATAGGAGCCTGGGCCATTGGAACCAGGACGATACAAAAATCATTAATGCTGGCCCTGCTTGAACCTACAACGACACTAAAAGACTATGAAAGAGAAGGCAATAATTTTGCACGGCTTGCCTCACTAGAAAATTTGAAATTCATGCCTTTTGAAGCTGTTTGGGACCATTACTGTGAAATACAAGGGGTTCCCAAAGACGACCAGTTAATTGATGAGGTAATGGAATATGAAAGAAACGTAATACTTAAAAGGTAGAACTTAAATAAAAAATATTAAAAAAAGAAAGGTAAGCTATGCCAGATTACTTAGTAGGATCTGATGTTGGAACCGGCGGAACTAAATCTGTGGTAATAGATACAGACGGAAATACGTTGGGGCAACATTTTATTGAATACCCATTAATTACAAACCAGCTGGGCTACTGCGAACATGACCCCCAATGGTATTGGAATGCAGTAGCAGATACTATGTCCAAAGCAATAACTGATTCAAATATTAATCCTAAAAATATAAAGGGGGTAAGCATTAGCGCATTATCTCCTGCCTGCATACTGGTGGATGAAGACCTAAATCCACTGCAGATGGCGCATATATGGATGGACAGGAGGGCTATCAAGCAATGCGATTGGTTGAGAGAAAACATTGGTGAAGACAGGGTTTTTAATCTTACTGGTAATATAATAGACCCTTACTATGCCATTACTAAGTTAATGTGGGAAAGGGATAACAGGCCTGATTTATATAAAAGAACTTATAAGCTTCAAACAGCTGCTGACTATCCCACCATGAAATTAACTGGGAAAGCAGTAACTGATTATTCTAATGCCTGCCTTATTGGAATTGCATATGACATTAGGAAAAAGAAGTGGGATGAAGAGTTGTTAAAAGAGATCGGTATCGATATTGATAAATTGCCTGACCTTTATCCCTGCGAAGAAGTTATAGGCTATGTCACAGAAGAAGCAGCCAGAAGGACTAAAGTTCCAAAAGGTACTCCCGTAGTTGCTGGTACTGTTGACTGTAATGCTGCATGGGTAGCTACAGGAGCAGTAGAAGATGGCGATGCTTCCATTGTAATGGGGACCGCTGGCATTATTGGTATAGTCCACAAGGCTGATAAGTTTACCCACAAAATGATAACCATTTGCCATACGGCTAATTCAAAGAATACATATACCACTTTATCTGCCCAACTATGTGGTGGCCTGTACAGATATTACAGGGACAAACTGGCAATTGCAGAACAAAATGCCGAAAGGGATACAGGAGTAGATGCTTATGAGCTTATGAACCTTGAAGCCAAAAAAGTAAAACCTGGATGTGAGGGACTCATGGTCCTTCCTTATTTCCAGGGGGAAAGGACCCCAATATGGGATCCGAATGTAAGGGGGATGCTGTTTGGGTTGTCCTTCAGCCATGAAAGAGGACACATAATCAGAGCTATAATGGAAGGCACAGGTTATGCTTTCAAGCATAACTTTAAATTTATTAAAAACAGCGGAGTAAATATAAAATTGCCTATTGTCATGAGCGAAGGAGGAGCGCAATCCAAACTTTGGAGGCAAATAGTCTGTGACATGCTAAAGGTTCCTGCGGTATTTATGAAAAACACCAATGGCGCCCCATTTGGCAATGCAGTATTGGCAGGTGTGGGTACAGGAGTATTTAAAGATTTTACGGTAACCAAAGAATGGTGTGAAATTGCTGATAAAACAGAGCCCATAAAAGAAAATTCCGAAGTTTATGATAAGTATTATGGTATCTTCAGCGAACTGTACCAGAGGAATAAAGACCTGTTCTATAA
>CAYREF010000063.1:0-7575 GCA_964423265.1 uncultured Actinomycetota bacterium | reverse complement strand
GTTCTTTAAAGATGCTTTTTTAAAATCTTCAATAGATTCTTTTTTGACATGAACCAAAACATGAACTATTAACATTTCTTTCTCCTGTTAATAAGTTTTGCTTTCATTTTAATGTTTAAAAAAGACAGTTGCAATGGTGTGAGTCCAAAAATTAATCAATTCGTTGTATTTACAATTTAATTAAGATATATAATAATAGTTTAAAGCTTTACAAATTCATCAGGAGGCTTTAATGAGGAGGAACCATCTTATAATAACTGCACTCACTACTTCTATACTAATTTTATTTCTATTTTTTTCTTTTGGGTGCACTAATCAGCAAGTTGCCGAAAGTAAAAAGCGGCTAAAAGCAGAACCTGTAAAAGATAGCATCCTGGATAATTTACCGCTAGCTGCAAACAGCGGACGTCCGATTGCAATAATGGTAGAAAACAGTTTTGCCGCCAGGCCACAATCCGGCTTAATTTTTGCAGATGTAGTATTTGAAGTAGTTGATGAATATGGAATCACCAGATTTGTAGCCATTTTCTCTTCAAATGAGCCTACAGTGGTAGGGCCAGTTAGAAGCGCAAGGCCTTATTATGCAGAAATAGCCCGGGGTTTTAATCCCATTTATGTTTTCTTTGGAACTTATCCAGAATGTTATGGGGTTATTGAAAATATGGGAATGCAAACACTGAGTGCAATGACCGACAGGTCAGGACATAGCTCTATTACTGCTCAAGCCCCATACTGGCGTGACTGGTCCAGAAGTTCAATCCAGGAACATACTGCTTTTATGTCAGCCCCCCAATTAAAGCAAAGCGCACAAAACCTTGGATATTCCTTAAATGGAACACTTCCCTTTCCTTATAAAGCTGATCCTCCCCTAAGCCAAAGAGGTAATATTTCAAATATACATGTAAGTTTTGCCACCCATGCATATGCTCCCAGGGGTTTTGACTTAAAATATATTTATGATAAGAACAGCAATTCCTATTACAGGTACATGGGGGGATACCCTCATAAAGACTATGATACCGGCAAGCAAATTACTGCCAAAAATGTGGTGGTAATGTCAACAGACATACAGGGTCCTTTAGATAGATATGGGCATATGTCTGTTAGAACCACAGGCAGCGGAACTGCTTTTATATTCCAGGATGGCAAAGCTATAAAGGGTACCTGGCACCGTAATAGCATATATGAACCCTATACATATAAGGACTCCAGCGGCCATATAATTAGCTTTACCGGGGGTGCAACATGGATAGCCATTGTACAGGGTGAAGATAAGGTATCGTACTAAAGGCATTAAAAAATATCATTATAATTTATCTTTTACTATATGGTGGAGGTTTTCTGCTATTTCCTGGTAGCTTCCCTCTTTAAAGTAGTTTTGCTTGCCAATTTTAACCTTAACCATTGGCAGCTTAGGTAAATGACCATATGGCAATAATCCATTCCTTAAAATATTCCATAAGCCATCTATTTTCATGGGAACTACAGGAATTTTCATATCTTTGCATATAACCCCGATGCCAGGTTCAAAATCCTGCATCTTACCATCCTCTGTAACCCCGCCTTCAGGAAAAATCAAAACATGCCATCCTCTATCTATAGCCATGCCGATATTTCTAAAAACTTGCTGAAAGCCATATTCCCTGGAAAGAGGAATCACATTTAAAAAAAGGCTTACAAACAGATAAAATCCAATACCTTCTATAAACCTCCTTAAAATGTTTCCCTTCTTTCCAAAAAAATTGCTGAAGTGGTGCCCTATAGACATTACCACCGACAATTTTACTCTTATCCTTAAAGGCAGAGAATACAATATAACCAAGCTGTCCATTACTGATACATGGTTGGAAATAAAAGCAGAAGGTGTATCTATATCTTTTAAATTCTGCTTACCAGTAACCTTGCTCCTGTATAGCATTCTTGCAAAAGGGAAAATAAGAAACTGGAATATTGTCCTTACTACTATAAAAAATTTATTATAAGGGAATGAAAAAAATGGAAGTCTTTCAGACTCCTTAGGGGGATTTTTAATTTTTTCTTCTATATCTTTTACTTTAGTATCACCAGTTAAATCAAGCTGAGATGAATCTATCCCGTAATTTTTTTCTATTTCAGTTGAAAAATTTATTATATCCATGGAATCCATACCCAGGTCTTTTTCAAGGGAAGCTTCTTTGTTTTTTCCTTTTTTGGTTTTCTTTATTTTTTCAATTAAGCTGTATAAATCCTTCTCTTTTTCCTTATATTCCTCTGCCAAGTCAGTGGCAAGCTTTTCTCTGTCACCTTTCTGAGTTTTTTGTATCTTTTCCAGCAATTCTCTTTTTTTAACATTCATTGTTGAGGTTCTTGGAAAATCTTCTCCCCTCCAGATGAAATAATTATCAACCCTCTGATGAACATTGAGTTCGGAGTTTACTTGCTCTACAACAGCATCTATCTTGCCCTCTTCCATCTTCCTTTCTTTGGGCAGCAATACCGCTATAATCTCCTTTCTTCCATTCTGGCCTAACCCAAAAACCACACAATCTTCTATCTCTTTTTTTTCTTTAAATTTCTCTTCAACATCTGAAGGATAAACATTTATCCCGCTTTCTTTTACTATTACCTCGTCCTTCCTTCCTTTAACATATACATTGCCGGATTCATCCACCTCCACCAAATCGCCTGTCTTAAACCAGCCATCCTTAAAAGACTTGCTGGTCTTTTCCTTATTCTTATAATATCCGGGGGTAACACTTTCACCCTTTATATATAATTCCCCGTCTTCCACTTTTATATTCTCCTGGTCCAAAAAGCTGCCCACCGAACCTGCCTTATTTTTAGTAGGATCATACAAAGCAATAAGGGGCGCAGTCTCAGTAAGCCCATAGCCCTGGAAAAAGCCAAAAGCTATGGTCCTGTAAAATTCATCCACTTCCCTGCTTATCTCAGCTCCCCCTGAAATAATGCCCAGCAGGCTTAAGCCAATCTTTGCATGCACAGGAATAAACCTTAAATACCTAATCCACCATTTTTTCTTTTTGTATTTCTCAAAAATAGCTTTGAATCTCGGCGAATCCAACCTGTATGCCTGGATAATGTAGTGTTTAAGCGTTTTTAGCTGATGTGGCAAGGCACCCAGCGCAATTACTTTTTCCTTCTTTATAATTTCAAGTATATCCTTGGGTAACATGCTAAAAGAGAACAGTACAGGCAGTTGAATGGAGACCGGAATAAACAGCCCCACAACCTGGCCATACATATGTGAAAGCGGAACAACGGTAAGAAGTTTTGTCCCTGGTATGTATTTAAAGAATTTTTTCCATTTCTTTATGAGAGGCAAGGCCATCTTAAGGTTAGATTCTATATTTTTATAAGTAAGCACCACTCCCTTGGGGACAGAAGTTGTACCCGAAGTATATATAATCTCCAGCATATCATCTTCTGCCAGGTCAACTTTCCTGAAATCAAAAACCTCCTGACCAGAAATTTTATCTTCTACATCTTCTAAAAAAATATGATTGGTATCCAGATTGCTGGCTTCTTCTTCCAAGTCTCTGCCTGTAATTAGCAAACCAGGCTCTACATCACCTATAACTTTTCGGGTAAAATCCTGGCTTGACTGCAAATCTAAAGGCACTACTGGCCTCCCTGCCAATATGCAGCCCAGAAATACTATCAGCCACTGAGGGTTATTGGGCGCCTTTATAACTACCTTTTCTCCTTTTGTTATCCCCAATTCCTCCAGCAATGAAGCAAATTTTAATCCATTCTCCAATACCTGCCCAAAATTCCATTTCCATGTCCTGTATTTATCCCGATAATAGAATTTTGCCTTACTTCCCTTGAGATTTTTATATATAAAGTCCCTTAACTCTAAATTCTCCATATTTGAAATCTTTTTTCTATTAATTGTGTACAAATGAAATATATAATATATAGAATGTTATATCAAATAGCTAAAAGCTGCCTGCCTTAAAATAATGGTTATCCAGATCTGTATCCGGATAAATTAGAGGCTTTTTATAGGGAAAGGTTGAAATATACAACCGATACCCAGCTCAATCCAGCTAACCAAACCATATGCTGCACTTACCCTTATTGGCTGTATATATGCCTGACTAACATACATTAAGCCTCTTATTCTCTAACTTACAATTTTTTTCCAATATGACAGCCAGCATTTGCAATAATTAAAAATTACTTACCCTATAACCATAATCTGCAAAAAATTTTCTAAGTCAAACTACTTTCCTATGCCTGAAAATTATATGTTTTTACCGCAGCAAGGATGAGCATTAAATTTATTTTCAACCACCAGACCATATAGGTTAATTTTGCCGGACCGCAGCATCTCTAAAAACCAGGATTAGCATCTTTGTGTTTCTGCATTAGCCTAAATATTGGCAGGACCTGCATAACTTATTAAAAAATAATGGCTGAATTTGATCAATAAAGGGCAGAATTATTATATTCAATTTCAGTTATTTCTAATTTTATATAAGTAAAATCACCTGATACCAGTTCCCATACCCCTTCACCTTTGACCGGAACTCTAATCCCGTTAAATTCCTGGTAACCCTTAATGAGGGTATGCCATTCTTGTTCGGAAAAACTTCCATTCAGGTCTGCATACCTGTCAGCTACAAAATTAATAATTTCACCTTTTTCATTAAAATAAAAAACAGCAAAAGCGTTTGTAAGTTGAGAAAAAACAAAAAAACTAAAGAATCAGGCCTGCCACTATTATATAATTTTATTTATGCCTCCATATATTTAAATAGACAAGCTTCCTGAAATTTTGAACAAATTTTTAAGCGGTTAACCTTAATGATTCTTTCTCAATTAAAAATCCTATTCTATCAGCCAACTATATTTTTTAAAAATTTATCATTTTCTGTATTATTTTATAGCAGCTTTTAGAAGGAGACTATGCCTGTAAATACTATGGCAATATAATTAGGTTTATTGTATTATGTAAAAGTTTGACCCTTAAAATGCTTTTATTTATAAGGTGTAGCTTGAAAAAAAATAACTTTAAAAATTACTTAATGGAGTTTCCCAACTATATCTCCTTATTCATTTTCTCATTTTACATGATGCTTGCAAGCCCTATTCTCCTAGATATAGGTAATTATTTTAATGTATCGCCTGAAAACATGAACCTTATAATAACTTTTTTTATGATTGGAGAAGTTTCAGGCATGCTGGCACTAATTTTTTTAAACAGAAAGTTCAGCAGCATCAATGTAGTCATATGGACATATATTTTGCTAATCCCTGTGTTAACCGGATTAATCCTGGCAACATCTTTAATTTTTTTCTATGTTCTATATTTTATTTCTGGTTTCCTTTTAGGAATTATATTTATGAACGCCAATATCAGCATGCTAGAAGGAGGAGTAAAAAACAAGGATAGTGTTATTAATCTAGGGCACGGCTTTTTTGCAATTGGTGCACTTGCCTCACCTTTTTTTGCTTCAAGCCTGGTGAACAGGCAAATAAACTGGAAGTTGATTTACCTGGCAGTTATTGTTCTAGTGTTAATCTCCCTTATATCCTATATCCTTAAAAATAAAAGAAAGCAATCTAAGACAGGTCTGGAAAAGGAAAAGAGAATCATTTCCATGAAAGGATTATTTAAAAACAAGAATAAAAATATATATATGATTCTTACGGCAATTTTAATGCTTTTCTATGTCATGTCTGAGGTAACAGTTTTTTCCTGGGCACCGACTTTTTTCAGGGTCGAGAAACTGTTTGACCTCTATAGTGCCAGCTTTATAGTTTCTGTATTCTGGATAGGGATACTTGTAGGAAGGCTGTCAGTAAGTTTTCTGTCATATAAATTCAAGTCTGGTGCTTTGTTGATAGTCTTATCTATTATTAGTATTACCGGGTTAACCCTGGTGATTTTTCCAATAAGGCAGGAAATAAATTTTATCGGGGCAGGGCTTACGGGGCTGGGTTTTTCGGGAATACCGCCACTATTAATTTCCTCTGCAGGTAGAATATTTGGTTCAGGAAAAGATGTCGCATTGACTATACTTTTTGTGGTGGGAATAACCAGTGGCAGCTTAATTCCTTTTTTAATTAGGACTGTAGCTAGTTATAGCTTTTTTATTTCAATGGCAATAGCCATTATGTTTATGGTAGTTTTTGCTATTTTTGTAATTATCCGGAAGTATTATAGGCAAACACTAAAAACATCATAAACTTGAATCGTTATATCTAAATAAATAATTCATTGCCCAACAATATCAAAAATATGCTTTTGTATGATTAGGTTGGATTTGAACTGGAAAAATTAGTTAGTGCCCCCGAGTAGTGCAAAATCGAACTGCATTCTGGGAGAGCTAAGAAAAATAATAATTTGGGGGTATTCGCTTGACTGGTGTAACCACTACATATAGTGTTTAGCCAATCTTGCACCCCTCACATTCTTTTTTAATTGAACAAAAGTCACTGGTTCAATTCTTACTGCATTCTGCAGCAAACGATAGAACAACTTACCTCAATTTGTTGAAGTCTTTCTATTAAACCGAAAAGTAAATTCGTCAAGATAATAGTCAAGATGCTTCTTGCTTACCGCACCCTGGTGAGTTCCCAGCAGCCACCGCTTCAAAAGTGATGCAACCCTGTGGCAATTTGGCAGCAGATCTTCTCCCACTTCTTCGGACTGGCGAACTATTTCATGAATATATCCAATAGATGCCAGACCGCTGGGCCTTATTCTTGCAGGCTACAGCTATATCGTAAGCAGGTAGCTATATCGGTAAAATTTAAGCTCTGGGCATAGTCTCCTGATACATTTCCCCCGTCATGGCCCACAAGATCCACCTCTACAAAGCCGGGTACAGCATCATCTTAAGTTAAGCGAAGGTTTTAATGGGTATAGCAGCTTTTAGCAGTGTTCCGGGCTTGGTGCCTTTCTTTCCCTTTCCCAGCTTGTATCTATCCTTTACCGGCTTTAGAAGCCGGTCTATGGTGGAGGCTGATATATGGTTAAGCTTTTCTCTTAGCTCAGGTGAAATATATATCTCTTTATGTTTTTCAAGTTTTTCTACCGCTTCTCCCATAAAGGGGCCAGGCGCTTTCCACGGATAAAGTCAAAGATGGTCCAGATCTTCTTTAACGCAAGAAATACATCATGGCCGTATATCCTCTCCCTTTTTCTCTTTTTCTTCTTTCTACCTATAACGTATTTTATATTTTTACCGCCTTGTTTGCTGTAGCCCACTACTTTTCCCGGAGCCAGTCTTAGTATCCTGGCTGCATAGGTGCGGCTGTAGCCGGTAAAGTTAATAAATTCATCCAGTATTTTGGATTTTTGCCTCTTGGTTGCCTTGGTATATTTTTTATGTGTTACTGAAGTTATTGCTTTTTTGTGCTTCACCTCAAGCATCCTTACCCCCTATATTTAAAGCTATTTTTTTTAGCTCTAAATATAGGGGAATCTTGTTATTATTAAAATAATTTGGGATACTTTTTTAAATGAGGTAACGTAACGATTTGGAATACTTTTTAAATAAAGCAATTCGATTAGTATATTTTTATACCTAAATTGAGTATTATATGTATACCTCTAAAATATTA
>CAYREF010000062.1:0-7976 GCA_964423265.1 uncultured Actinomycetota bacterium | reverse complement strand
ACTTAAATTCTCAGCCAATTCCTGAGCTGTTAGTAGTTTAGTCATTTTATCCACCCTTTTTATAATACAACCAAACACAACTAATGTAAATTAAACACAGGATAGGACAGGAATTAATCACCTTACCTTGATTTTATCCTAAAAGCCCTGAAAATGAGGAAATTTTAATAGCTACTTACTTTACCATTTTCTAAATTATGATTTTGAGGGTGAAATTATCGCAATTTCTGGGTTATGAGGTGCTTAAAACCTCTAAAACTTGCTAAAATTAAATTTTGTTTGGTAGGTGGTCTTTTAAATACTAATAACTCAGTCGTGCTATATATGAATTGGGATAGGTGGGAGCGGGAGGCTAAGTCTTAAGAAGCCTCCCTTTATTTGCTTTATCAGACTAAGCTTGGTTTTTATTTTATTGCCTTTTATGTTTCCAGCCCAAAAGATATTGAAGATATTTACGGCAATAAATAAAAATAACAAGAAAGCCATTATCCCATTACTGCTGTGCCTGTAGGTATGGTCTTCTTTCCAGGTATTTGCTGTCCTCAAGGTCAACCAAAATTCCAGAGCTGTGGGCATAAAAATTCCATAGTAAAGGGAAAAATTTTTATGTCTTGCCTCCTTTTTGGTTTATTTCGATTATCCGATTTAAAGTGCCAGCTTTAAATAGAAAGGTAGGCCTTTTTAGCTACAATAAAGCCGTTTGAGTTTTTTAAATTACCCAAGTAAACTCATTGAATTATATCCAGTATGTTGACAATTGTATGACAATAGGGTACCTTACGAACTAACAAGGAGGTTTATAAAATGAGATTTATAACTATAAGAGACTTACGCAATAATTCAGCAAAGATTCGACGAGACCTTCCAAAGGAAAAGGAAATGGTACTTACATGTAATGGTAAGCCCATTGCAATCCTAACTGCCACTTCCGCTGAGAAAATCGAAGAATCTCTTGCTATAATCCGGAGACTGCGGGCAATGGAAGCGGTGAATTCGATGCAAAGGCTTTCAGTTGAGAAAGGTACTAATCGTACAACTCTGGATGAAATTAACCAAGAGATTGCAGATGTGAGAAAGGAACGAAAAGAAAATTGAAAGTAGTTCTGGATACTAATGTCATAGTCTCGGGATTACTTTCTCCATTTGCCCCAACAGGTCAAATTATAAGGCAGGTAGCTTCAGGAGATTTAGAACTTTGTTATGACTCCAGAATTTTTTCTGAGTATAGAAGTGTTTTAATCCGGGAAAAATTTTCTTTTGACCAAGAATCTGTAGATGATTTACTTGAACAAATAAAAAATAATGGACATCTAACTACAGGAAAACCTCTTGCCAAAAGGCTGCCGGATGAAGATGATGAACCTTTTTTAGAGGTGGCACTTGCTTGTGGAGCCCGATATTTAGTAACAGGAAATTTAAAACATTACCCGGTTAAGAAGCTTAAAGGCATTCGAGTATTATCACCTGCCAAATTTTTGGAAGTTTATCGCAAAAAAAAGTGATTTTTTATATGCAAAGCATTTTAAAACAATAAAAGACTTGTCCATACTCAGAAGATAGATGAAGATTGAAAAGCTTACATTTTGAATGACTGGCTTTTTGCTATTACTTTATTTTCCAGAGTCTTCCGACTGCACAGGTTTGCTTTCCTTCCCACCATTAAAGGATTATTTTATTTTTCCCTAATATCTTCAATATCCCCTCCCTTATCTCCTGTACTTTTCTTTATCCTGCCTTTTGCAGAATTTCTCTCAACTTTTTTTATCTATCCCACATTTTCTTCACGTACTGATTTAGTTTTAACCTTTCCTATCTGTTCTTTTGCAATAGCTAGAAGTGTGCGTAGCTGTATCTTTTAGAAGTTTTTTAGTCTTTTTGAAGGCACTATGGTAGACTTTGGCAATTGATCTGGCTTTTTTTATAATTTTGGTATTTGCCATCTATTATCTTTTTATCTACAAGCTCACCGGTGAAGGCATCCGGTATCGCCTTTATTTTTTTCAGGCCAAGCCTTTTTCTTATCTTTACAAGGGTTAAGTGATCTATTATTTTTTTACCCTCCCTGTTTGCATCTGCCACCTCACCGCAGGAGAGACCGCAGAAATGCATATATGCATTATTTAGGTGAAACTCTTCTATCAGAGCCCTGTCCGGCTTTTTGTACAGATTTTTAGAAGTATCAGTCCCAGGGACAGGTCTGTTTTTTTGGTGGCCCCTCCTCTTTTTGAAGGAAAGCATTCTTTATATATGCTGTTTATTTTTTCCCAGTTTAGAACCTTTTTTAATTTGATTAGTTCATTGTCCTGGGGCAAAATATTATCAATTAACTTATTTATGTCAATATTTTTCATATTCTTATATTTTTTTATTTGAATTATTCACCAGGAACTAATTATCCAAAACAACAAATCCTAGGTCATTTGACTAACAATTCATGAACCATATGATATATTTAAGATTAAGTTGAATTATGTATCCGTAATTATTTATGAAATTTAGAAAATATTTTCATTATATGAAGGAAAGGCCAGATAGGTCGAAAATAAAATATGAATGGATAGAATTTACAATTAAGAACCCGGTAAGAACCCAAATACAGTCAGATGGAAGAATAATAAAATGGTCAAAGATTGAAAGCGAAGGAAAGTATTTAAGAGCCATAATGCTTTCTTTGATAGAAACTTCGAGGAATAAAAATATGAAAATAAAATATTTCAATGATACTGATACCGCTTTATTAGAATTTTCAGAAAATGTGATAAAGGAAACCCGAGAAATTTCAGAAAATATATATATAGATATTGATGAAAAAGGCAACCTTGTCAGTATTACAATAGAACATGCAAAAACAACCGCTCACCTGCCTGATATATCCTATGAGCAAATAGGAGAAGCCCTTAAGTAAACTACGCAAACTAGGCACTTAAAATTTATAAGAATTTACTTTTGTACCACCAGCCTATAATCTTCTCTAAAGTGGACATATTTATGATTATCGGCGAAAAAGATGTCAACCTGTCACAATGCCAGGTTAGAAAACATATAAAGCAAGAAGGATAATTAAGAAAATCTTATGTCAATGCCCATTTTATGGCAGACTTATATCATGCAACTCTGTAAAAGCCTTAGCACACATGGTCACTGTCTATATAATCGTCCCCGATGAATTCATCAAGTTCATCAGCTAATGTCTCTGATATGGATGGGGACCTTTTCCTTTGGACTTAATATATTCCCAGCGAAGTCAAGTATTTTCTAACAGTATTTTATCTACTATTTTATAATCTTTAAATATAAGCTATTATCCTCATCTTTCCCTACACCCATCTTTCCCTACACTTGAGATAAATTAACCGATTAGATATAATCTAAAAAAATTTGCTTGATTTTTATATCCTGTTATTATTTAGAAACAGATACATGGATTTAAAAGGGATGGGATATGACAAACAAAGATTCAGAACAAGATATAAAGAGGTTTATTAACCTATTAGACTATGATGAATTAGTAAAGCTTAACGAATATATTGTAAAAAGATTAAATTTAATCTTAAATAAAAGGGCAATGGAAAAGGTCCAGGAATTTAATGTTCTGGATAGGGTATATTTTATTGATAATGATGGGAATGAGATTACCGGAACTATTATCAGGCTAAACCAAAAAACAGTTACAATTAAAGCTGATGACGGAAAAAGATGGAGAGTAAGTCCAAGCTTTCTTATAAAAGACACTGGCTAGTTTAAAAACAGCTATTAATAGTTATGAAAAGATATAAACAAATAAGTACTCTAAATATGCCTAATAGGTAATTGGCAGAACTTTTTCTCTTTAATCGATTATAAGCCGATTTGCTTATCCCATCTCTTTTTTGACCTTTGCCTAAATGACTGCCGGGGTTGAGCAGTGTGGTCAGGATTAATTCTACTTAAAATCTTTAATTCTTGATTTCAGAATTTTTCGTTCGAATCCAGAGTTATTGAGCATTATGGTCACGGAAAAATGAGACAAATAAGACACTATAAAAAAGAGTGTCTTATTATCTAAATTCATTCATTTTAATTTATTATGTTTAAGCATAAATATGTATTAGCGTAAATACTTAATATTAAATCATTCACATATTGCAATTTATTCTAAGTATGGGATATATGAGAATTATTACATTTTTAGAACATTATAAGTTTACAAGAAGATTCTTGACTGGCTTGGAATAGATGAGTTTAAAAGGAGTAGATCCACTTTGAAGAAACTTTCTGTTGCAGATGCATTTGGAAAATATTCACAAAACGACGAATACTTAGATTGTGATTATGAAGATTTTAAAGATAGGAGTTAAGGGTTTTTATAGGAATAATACCTAAAAAAGGAAGAGGTAATTAAACATTTTTTAATTTGACAATAATTATAATTTTTAATAATATATAACACGATTATTATATAAGTGTTACGAAAGTAGGCTGCATGAAAAGTAAGGTAAGAACATGTATAGTGATTATTACGCTTATCGCTATAATGACATTTTTGGCATCCAGCTGTTTTAAACAGGATTCTAAAGTAAATGAAAAAACAATAACTATTCAGGACATGCTTGACAGGAGTGTTGAAGTTCCTGAAAAAGTAGATGGGGTCGTAGGGATATGGATAGGAGCACTAAGAACTATTGCATATCTTGAATCTACGGACAAAGTTCTTGGAATAAGTGATAATGACAAGAAAATGTCTGGCGCTTTACCTTACCTTATTGCTCATCCTGAACTAAAAGAGCTCCCAATAGTGCAAACTAGTGAAGCAGTAAATGAGGAAGAGATAATAAGATTGGCTCCTGATGTGATTATAGTATCATACTATACCCATGAAGGTGCAGAAAAACTGCAACAGAAGACCAATATTCCTGTTGTGGTAGTTAAGCCCGGTGAAGGCGAATCAGAGCCCCTGGATTATAAGGATGACAAAAATGATTTTTACCAGTCTTTAAGGATAGTAGCAAAGATTCTTGATAAAGAAGAAAGAGCCGAAGAGATCGTATCATATTTAAAAGATATGGTTGACGATCTTGAGCAAAAGACAAAAGACATTACACAAGATGGCAAACCAGCGGTTTATATAGGTGGATTATCCAGGAAGGGTTCACACGGTATAACTATGACGCAAAGAAGATATCCGCCATTTGTTTTAACTTATTCAAATAATGTTGCAGGCGGAATTGAAGCACCTTCAAACACTATTGAAATAGACCCGGAGCAGCTGATTGAATGGGATCCGGATATATTGTTTTTAGATGCAGTCAATTTAGGTGAGGTTTTAGATAATATTGAAGGTGCAAAGTTTAGTGGTTTAAGTGCTGTTAAAAATGGAGATGTTTTCAGTATTTTCCCTTACCCAAGGTATGGATTAAATCATGGCATAGTTTTTGCAGACTCGTATTATGTCGGCAAAATATTGTACAAAGATCAATTTACCGATATAGAGCCTGAAACAAAAGCAGATGAAATATTTTCTTTTTTAGTCGGTAAATCTGTTTATGATACTATGAAGGAAAGTATGGATGGTTTTGAAAAACTTGGGACAGAAGAATAGAAAGTGGGTTAAATATTTTGGAATCCGAAAAAATAATAGTTAATGATTATAAAAAACATGTAAAAAAAAAGTAATTTTTTTATCTGTTTGCATAGTCCTCCTTTTTATTTTTGCTGCCATTTCACTTTTTATGGGAACGGTCAGGATTGAGAGAGATAATATCCTTTCAGGATTATTTGTCCGGGGCACTGGTATAGAATCCACTATTTTCTGGGAAATACGTATTCCAAGGATTTTGTCTGCAATACTGGCAGGAATGGGACTGGCTGTTTCTGGCATGGTAATGCAAAGCATGCTTAGAAATCCGCTCGCCTCGCCATTTACTCTGGGAATATCACATTCAGCAGCTTTTGGAGCTGCATTTGCAATTATAGTATTAGGAGCAGGTACAGCAGAACCTGATTTTTCCAGTGCCATTTTTTTTAATAATCAATATTTCATACCGATATCCGCCTTCAGCTTTTCCCTGATTTCAATCCTGGTAATAATACTGATTGCAAAATATAAAGGGGCAAAGCCGGAAACTATGATACTCTCCGGCGTTGCTCTGGGGGCTTTATTTACAGCCGGTCTTGCAGCTTTAAAATATTTTGCAGAAGATATGCAGCTTTCAGCTATTGTTTTCTGGATGTTTGGCGATGTGGGCAGGGTTTCATGGAATAACCTCTGGATAATCGCAGCAGTAGTTATCCCTTCCACAATTTTTCTGTACTACAATATATGGAACTACAAGGCAATCAGCAGTGGGGATGAAATAGCAAAGAGCCTGGGTGTAAATGTAGAAAGGGTCAGGATCGGAAGTTTACTTGTTGCTTCCCTGGTAACTGCTCTAATAGTATCCTTTACAGGGATAATAGGGTTTGTCGGACTGGTAACGCCGCATATTGTCCGTAAAATTATTGGAGGAGATGAAAGATATCTTTTGCCTTCATCCTGCATCGCAGGGGCATTATTAATGCTGGTTTCAGATACAGTGGCAAGAACAATCATCTCCCCCGTTATTCTGCCTGTTGGTATTTTAACTTCATTTTTTGGTGCACCACTTTTTCTATATTTTGTAATCAGGGGAAGGAAATATTGGTGAGACTCAATATCGAAAAAATACAATTTAGCTATAGAAATAAATTAGTACTGGACAATGTGACCTTTAGTTTAAATGATGGGGAAGTCCTTGTAATCGTTGGTCCAAATGGTTCTGGAAAAAGTACAATACTTAAATGTATTGACAATATCCTGAAACCACAGAGTGGATGCATAAGCATAGATGGTCGTGATATAAATAATTTCAAGCACAGGGAGATTGCAAAGATTATAGGATATGTTCCCCAAAACAATATTAAAGGTTACCCTGCTACAGTATTTGACACAATTTTGCTGGGAAGAAAGCCACACATAAAATGGACACCTGAAAAAGAGGATCTGGAGAAGGTTTTTAAAGTAATAGAAACACTAAAAATGGAACAATTGGCATTAAGGGATATAAATGAACTAAGCGGTGGAGAACTTCAGAAAGTAATAATTGGCAGGATGCTTGCCCAGGAACCATCTATTCTCCTCCTGGATGAGCCGACTTCAAATTTAGACCTGAAACATCAGCTGGAAGTACTGGAACTGGTTAAAGAACAAACAAACATGGGGATTTCAGCAATAATTGCGCTACATGATTTGAACCTGGCCTTAAGATATAGCAATAAGGTAATAATGCTTAAAAGGGGCCAAATTTATGCATCGGGAGGCCTGGAAGTACTGACACCGGAAAATATAGAATCAGTTTATGATGTAAGGGCCAGAATAATAAAAGACAATGAAAGGTTATTAGTTATCCCTGAGGGGTCAAATGGCAATACTTTATGATATCCGGCTTCTAATCATCATCACCATGACCAATATCTAATTCACCAGAAGAGTCTTGTACTCGTAATATCTGCTATGGAATTTTAGTGCCCATTACCTATGGAGTTTACTTTACCATTGAGGCCCCAGACCTATCAAGCTATGACATAGCCCTACACAAGGCAGGTGGCAGAAATGATTAAAGATGAGATACTAATGTGTCTAAAAAAGCTTAGGCTAAACAGAAGCATTGCCAAAACAGCTTACGATATTGAGGCAGAAAACTCCCAGGAATACCTCCTTAAACTTCTAAGATGTGAGATAGAAAGGCGTGAGGAGACAAAGAGGGAAAAGCTTGTAAAAAGATCGGGATTTTACACCATAAAAACATTTGATAATTTTAAATTTGATGAGGTTACCCTTCCAGAATCTGTTAGCCCTTCTTATCTTAAGGACCTGTCCTTTATGGATACTAGTACCAATGTAGTTATGTACGGAAACTTAGGAACTGGCAAAACTCACCTGTCAATCGCCCTGGGAATGCAAGCCTGCAGCCGGGGAATAC
>CAYREF010000061.1:0-8002 GCA_964423265.1 uncultured Actinomycetota bacterium | reverse complement strand
TCTTCTAGCCTGTCTTTTTTTGCCTCCATTATAGTTCCAGTAATTTCTTCAGCTGCAACATCTCTGTCCTCAGCAATATCAAGCAGAGTCTTTCCTTCCTCACGCTCAGCCTGTATCTCTTCACCACTCATATCCAAAAGTTCTTGTATTGCTTCTGAAACGATACCATAACCTTTTTGAGCTGCGTCAACACATCTTGAAACAAATGATTGCTCGCTATCTTCTGTTTGCGTATCTGCAAACACTGAAGAAATACCTATGGTCATTACAAGGGCTAGAATTATAATGGTAGAACCTAACCCGATAGCTAACTTTTTTTTCATAGTTTTCACCTCCTTTTTTCTATTAATTTACATTTGCTGACTACACGAACAAATTTAGCACAAGAATATGAAGTTTCTATGGAGATTTGACATTTTAATTTAATTTTTTCTTAATTCAGCTAAAATAGTTCTGGAAATCTCCATATTTTCTTCATTTTCTGCCGCTATACTTTTATCCAGTAAAAACAAAAGGAGAAAGTAACAATGAGCAAACTGGATAAATTAAAGAAAACAGTATTTATTGCTGCCATACCGGTCCTCTCTGTTTTAACCCTTACCTTCACCTCCTGCGTGGGGCCAGGGGGAGGGTTCATGTCCCCCGCAGAACAGGAAAGCGAAGAAGCCGGAACCTTCCAGGTGGCAAGGGGTGATATTGTGCAACAGATATTTGTAACCGGGTCTATTGATTCTGAAAGCTACAATAGCTTTAACCTGCAAGTATCTGGCCAGATACTTGAGGCAGCAGAAACCGGTAATAGTTTTAGCAAAGGTGATGTTCTGGTAAAAGTAGATGACACAGATGCAGCCAATTCAATAGTAGATGTAGAAAAAAGATTAGAAGTTGCGAAAAATTCATTGGCCCAGTCAAGGGTAAATTACCAGAGTGCGCTGGACTCAAACCATATTGCAATCCAGCTGGTAGAACTGGATGAACAAAGTGCTGAATTGAGTGCCCAAAGCGCATTGGATTCACTGGCAGAGGCATCAAGGCTGGCTGATATATCCTCTGAAAATGCAAAAACTGCCCTAGAGATTTCACAAAATTCTTTTAATACCTCGGTAGTATCGGTGCAGCAGGCAGAACAGAACCTGGAATATGCCCAGACGGTGTATGATGCTGCCAGAGCTGATGCTGATACTACCGATGAAAGGCTAAGACAGCTGGAGGATAATGTAGAAACGGCTCTAAAGAATTTGCAACAAGCGGAACTGTCTTTACAGTCATCTGAACTGAGCTTAAAACAGGCTGAAACATCGGTTAAGGAAACTAAAATACAATCCGGGTCACAGGTAGACAGCGCCCAAACTTCCTATGAGCAGTCACTGATTAACCGGAGTACTACCTACTGGTCCACTCTTGAAAAATTGCAAAATGCAGAAAAACAGATACAGCTTACCGCTTTAAGCATGCAGAAAGCGGCCATTGATGTTGAGCTTTCCGAGATTGATTTGGTTCTGATAAATGAAGAGCTGGACAATTATGTAATTGTCGCCCCTTATGATGGTATAGTTATATCTACTGATTTTAGGACCGGAGAGGAGACTGGCTCGGGTGCTATTTCAGTTATAAGCAGCAATTTTTTGGTAAGCACTCTAATCAGCGAAAGTGATATTGTAAATATATCTGAAGGTGCCCAGGCTAATGTTAACCTGGAACCCTATCCGGATAGCCAGCTGGCGGGGGTTATTGAAGAAATAAAACCGGTACCTATTGAGGATGGAGGGATAGTCTATTATGAGACATTGCTAAGTTTTGAAAACACCCAGGATTTAGAAAACCTGTATGGAATGTCCGCCAATATCTCTATTATTACCCACAAAGCTGAAAACGTGCTATATGTTCCCTTAAGGGCAGTCTATAAGGAAGAAGGCCAAAGTTATGTAAATGTCCTTATCCAAGGCAGGGACGGTGATTCCCAGGTAAAAAAGACAGAGATTGCCACTGGCATAAATGATTACTCCAATATTGAGGTAACCTCGGGACTTACTGAAGGAGATATAGTAATTACTTCTAGATAAGGGGGACTAAACTATGAATAAAAAGATTATCGATATGGATAAAATAGTAAAAATATATAAAATAGGAGATGTTAAGCTGCATGCCTTAAGGGGAATAAACCTTCAAATAAGGGAGGGGGAGTTTGTAGCCATCATGGGTCCTTCCGGCTCGGGAAAGTCAACCCTCATGAATATTATAGGCTGCCTGGACACCGCCAGCTCAGGATCATATATTATCCAGGGAGAGGATGTAAGCAAGTTAGGTGACAACCAGCTGGCAGAGATACGCAACAATAAAATCGGCTTTGTATTCCAGACCTTTAACCTGCTTCCGCGCTCCAGCATAATAGGCAATATTGAGCTGCCGCTGATTTACTCTAAACCAACTACGGCTTCATCTAAAATGAAACTGGTAAATGAAGTGATTGGTTCAGTAGGTCTTAAAGGCTGGGAAAGGCACCGGCCCAGTGAGCTTTCAGGGGGACAAAGGCAAAGAGTGGCTATAGGCCGGGCCCTTATAAATAATCCGGCCATAATTTTGGCCGATGAACCTACGGGAAATCTTGACTCGGTAACCGGGGAAGAAATTATGGCCATACTTCAGAAACTAAATGACGATGGTAAAACCATTTTGCTGGTAACCCACGAACAGGAGATAGCCAGGCATACCAGAAGGATAATCTACCTTAAAGACGGCTGTATCACCAATCAGGAGACAGTAGCTGACCCCCTTGATGCAGTAACCAGATTAAGGGAGATGCCAAAACTGGAAGAGGATAAATGACCTACAAACAAAGGATAAGAAGTGAGAAGAATAAGCGAGAACATAAAGGTTGCTTTCAAGTCGGTACTGTTAAATAAGCTGCGTACTTTTTTAACCATGCTGGGAATCATCATAGGAGTGGGTGCAGTAGTAGCAGTAATTTCTGTGGGTACCGGAGCAGAAGCAGCAATAACAGAAGACCTTCAGAGTGCGGGTACAAATATCTTAACTATAACCCCTGGCAGGGGTACTTCAAGCACTAAACCCCAGGGAGGCCAGAGGATGTTTGGGGGAAGAGGGGAGGAAACAGCAGAGGGTGATCTGTTTGCTGAAGATGCAGCTGTACTGCAGGAAAAAACTGCCCTGTCAAACGAAATAGTACCAATTGTAAACAGAACAAATTCTGACATATCATATAAGAGCTGGGGCGGACAGGTAGGCGTAGTGGGTACCACTGAAGAGTACCTATCTATATTGGGTTATGAAATTGAAAGCGGAAGCTTTTTTACCCAAAGCAATGTTGACAGCTTATCCAATGTGGCTGTTTTAGGGGATACTGTAGTAGATGATTATTTTGGGATGATAAATCCCTTAGGGGAAACCATAAAGATAGAGGGTAAAAATTTTATAGTAATAGGGACCGTAAAATCTATTGGTACCGCAACTTTTGGCTCTAATCCTGATAATTCTATATTCATACCTGTATCAACAGCTCAGTATAAGCTTTTTGGCACAGATACCGTAGACAGTATTTTGGCCAATGTGAAAAATGAGCAATTAATGGATCGGGCAACCCAGGAGATAACCGCCATATTGCAGCAACAACACCTTATACTGCCCGGAGAACCTAATGATTTTGAGGTAAACAGCTCCACCCAGCTTCTGGAGATGGCTTCATCAGTAGTGGATACCTTGTCAGTTACCCTGGGTGGCGTTGCAGCCATATCCCTGCTGGTAGGAGGTATAGGGATAATGAATATCATGCTGGTATCAGTAACTGAAAGGACCAGGGAAATTGGCATAAGAAAAGCAATAGGGGCCAAGAACAGGGACATACTTATACAATTTCTCACCGAAAGCATTGTGCTTAGCTTTACAGGGGGACTTCTGGGGGTAGGGCTTGCGTTCTTGATAGCCTGGGGGCTAAAGACCTTTACAAACCTGTCTTCGCTGGTAACTATTTACCCCATAATTCTCGCCTTGTCTTTTTCTACTGTAATCGGGTTGGTATTTGGCATATTCCCGGCGATGAGGGCAGCCAGGCTAAACCCTATAGAGGCCCTTAGGCATGAATAGGTTTTAGCTGATTAAATATTTATGGTTTAAAAATAATGATAATTAGAATATATTTGTTTTAAAATGAAAATTTTAATAATAGAAGATGAAAAAATAATTGCAGACAGTTTAAAAGAAGGGCTTCAACAGCACAGATTTTCTGTGGATACAGCTTATAGCGGCCTTGAAGGTTACCAGCTTATCCATAATTATAATTATGACCTCATTATACTTGATCTGATGCTACCCGATATTAACGGAGAAGACCTGTGTAAAAAAATCAGGAAGGAAGGAACCGATAGCTTTATACTGATGCTTACCGCCAAAAACCAGCTGGAAAATATTGTGAATGGCCTAAACTGCGGGGCCGATGATTACCTTACCAAACCCTTTGAATTTACTGAGCTTCTGGCCAGAATAAGGGCGCTTCTGAGAAGATCATCAAAGAATAAAGAAAATATATTAAGGTGCAGTGATATTAGCCTTAATCTGGATACCGGACAGGCCTTTGAAGGGCCAAGGCAGTTAAAGCTTACTAAAAAAGAGTTCATGATACTGGAATACCTTCTAAGGAATAAAAGCCAGCTGCTAAGCAGGAATCAGATCCTGGAGCATGCCTGGGACAGGAATGTGGATATTTTTACCAATATAGTAGATACTCATATTAAAAACTTAAGAAAAAAACTGGGAAAGTCCGGAAGCCTTATAAAAACAATATATGGTTCAGGATACCGGATATCAGAAAAAGAATAGGTGATAAGATTTGAAGTGGTCACTAAAAACTAAAATAATATTCTGGTTTATAACCATTATTCTTATTTCAATTATTATTTATGGTTCTCTTATTTTTTCTGTGTACAGAACTAACCTCAAGGGAGAAAATTATTTAAAAGAATTAAGAAAGCATCCGGAAATAGACCAGGCATTAATTGACAGGATTGGAGAATTGCAAAAACCCGGCTGGAGAAAACCACCCCCGCCGCTTACTATACTACCCTTTCACCTTTTTATGAGGATATTTTATATAATCACCGGAGGAGTCTTATTTATAATAATATTATCGGCTTCGGGAGGATTTGTATTCCTTAATAGAATGCTTAAACGTATCGATCTTATCACCAGGAATGTAAAGGAAATCGATGCAAAAAAGCTGCACTTAAGGTTAAATCTGAAAGGAACCGATGCTATTTCCAATATGGCCAATACTTTTGATGATATGCTGGATAAAATTGAAAACTCGCTTGCCAGCCAGCGGCAGTTTATCCAGAATGCATCCCATGAGTTAAACACGCCACTTACAGTTATAAAAACCAGAATAGATTCCTTAAAACAAAGAAAACAGATAACCGGTACGGATTGTAGGGAAACCCTGGATTTAATAGATTGCGAGATAATGAGGCTATCTGCAATTACCCAGGAACTTCTGGTCTTATCCAACCTGGAAGACAGTTTTAACCGGGAAGGTTTTACAGCAGTTAATGTTAAGACAATCCTGGAAAGGCTTCTTAAACTGCACAATAACCAGATCGACTCTAAAAATTTAAACTTAAAAACTGCTTTTAATGGCTCATTTACTGTTAGGGGAACTAAAACCTATATTGAGCAATTACTGTTTAACCTGTTAAATAATGCGGTAAAATACAGCGTATATGGCGGAGATTTACTGATAAACTTAGACAATGACAAACAAAACCGCAATCTTATGATAACCATAGCCAATAAAACTGATGCGTTAGGTACAGAAGACATATCCCATATTTTTGAAAAGTTTTACCGATCTGCCAAAGGAGAGGACAGAAAAGGCTTTGGATTGGGCTTATCTATTAGCAAGGAGATTGCCGAAAGGCTGGGTGGAAGCATAAAAGCCGAATTTAACCAAAAAGAAGAAACTGCAAGCTTTATAGTGACCCTGCCGCTGTCAGCAGAGAAATAGTAAATTTTAAGCTAACTCTCCATATTTTCTACATTTTTCACCCTTATAATTTTCATAATGTTGTTATTTTTTTATAAAGGAGTAGCTGATGGAGCAGCAACTGATAAGGCCGGAGGGTTTTTTTATAATACTAAGATTTTTTAGATCCATGCAATTTGCCCCATATATAGCTATAGGGCTTCTTGTGCTGGCTATTGCGTTGTGGATTGTTTTTGGAAAGAAAAAGTTCAGGTGGGCAAAGATTATAGCTATAATATTAACTGTCCTGCTAATAATTGCAGCAATTATTAGCCTGATACCTTTTATTTTTACTAGGAATTTATCTCCAGGGTTCCAGGGAGACAGGCAGCCTCCTGCAGAAAGGGAAAAATTTAACCAAAGGCAAAACAGCAGCCCTGAATCTGTTGGCCTTAATTATATTGTTTCCGCTGCCTTATAAGTACTGGCAAATCAAAGATACCTATAATTCTTTTTTGGGGCTACCTGACTTTTAAATAAGTGTCTTAGGACAAATGGTAATTTTTAAGGACAAGCTGAAATTTGCAGACGAAAGAATGTAGAAAGTAATTTGAAATTCTGAAAGACCTGATAAAAAGTCCTAAGCAAGGACCCCAAGATGCAGAGCAGCCTAAAGTGTGAAAAGCTAAGGTGAAAGGTAACTTGGGGTTTCTTTTTTATATAAAAAAATTTTTTATGAACTTTCCCTTAACAACTTCTTCCAAAACCGTTAACATCTTCTCTATAATATCCAGTCTATTATCTTATTCAATTTTTCAAACAAACACTGTTTTTTTGTCATTTAAGAATTAAAAGTGCACACCCTATAGCTATAATCTAAATCTAAAAAGAAAGGGTTTAGTTATGATTCAGCTCCACAAAAGATTTACAGACACTCAGGTAAAAAATTTGCTAAAAAGATATGTAATGGGAGAAATTGAAAGGAAATATGTTGAAGAAATTCTTGATATAAAAAGAAGAAGGTTTTGTGAACTTGTAAAAATATATAGTACTTCCGGTAAGCATACGTGGATTAAACCGCAAGGTATACTACCATCTGTATAAAAAATAATTGGAGGATAACTGATGGAAGAAAAAAACCAGCTTGAAGCACCTCCTGATATAAAAAAGTTACGGAAAAAACCAGAACACTGGAGAAAAAACAAAAAAGAAAACAACCAATCCATTCCCGAAAACCTGTGGTAGCGGGTAATAGAACTTGCCAGAAAATATTCAGTAAGCCCTGTAGCCCAGGCACTTAGGCTAAGTTATACCAACCTAAAAGAGCAGACCTACCCGAAAACAGAAAAAAATATTCCTTCCATAGAATAACCCCAGCCAGCCAATGGTACTAGAGGCCATTCTGTAGATAGAAAATGCCAAAGGCTTAAAAGTTTGGGGATACATTTTAAGGAAGGTACCGATTCTGGCCTGGCTGAAATAGCCAAAGAATTTATGGGCAGCCTGTAAGTAGCGGTAACCCCATATATGAGAATACTTATAGCTACAGAGCCGGTAGACTTTAGAAAAGGAATAGTCTGGGAGGTGCCATAACCTATATGCTAAACCACTGGAAAGGGCTTACCCTTTTTCTTCACGTCCCTAAAGCTCCCCTGGATAACAATCTTTGCTTATCCCCAGGAATATATAATCCTCAGGATTTGCAAAAACCCCTGTTATCAGCGGATTCTCTGCCTGAATCCTGAGGATTATGTTTTTTTACCTAAGACCACACAGTTTGGCCATTTCCTCTTCAGAGCCAATCCAAAGTGGTTTTTCATCTCTCCTCTGGGGAACGTTAACATAGTCCATCGCTTTACGCATCATGGCCAAAGAAGGTTTTGCATAGACCCGGGTAGTATCCAGAAAAGCATGGCCTAGTATTCTGGAGATAAGCGCAAGTTCAACTCCGTTCTGGTAAAGATTTGTAGCTCTTGCCTCAATGGTAAAGTAAACTCCATAGGTAATGGGCACTAAAATTCCATAGGTATC
>CAYREF010000060.1:0-8365 GCA_964423265.1 uncultured Actinomycetota bacterium | reverse complement strand
TAATAACTATTTTAATTGCTATAATAGATATAAAGGCATCAAATTTAGGAGGTTAAAATGGCAGAATATAGTTGCAATATAGGCAATTCCACACTTGAACTGGTAATTGGTGATATTACAAAACAGGATACAGATGCAGTAGTTAATGCTGCAAACAAGCAGCTAGCTCCAGGCGGTGGAGTGGCAGGTGCAATTCACAGGGCAGCTGGTCCAGACCTATGGCAGGAATGTAAGACTTTAGGTGGCTGCGAGACGGGGGAAGCGAAGATAACCAAGGGTTACAGGTTGCCAGCAAAACATGTTATCCATACGGTTGGGCCCGTATACAGCGGATCAAAGCAAGACCCAGTAAACTTAAAAAAAAGTTATATAAATAGCTTGAAATTAGCATCAGAGAATAAAATAGACAGCATATCTTTTCCTTCCATTAGCACCGGTGCATTTGGTTATCCCGTAAAGGAAGCGGCCGAGATTGCCCTATCTTCAGTAATTGAATACCTTAAAGAAAACCAGGATATAAAGCTGGTAAGGTTTGCCCTGTTTTCTGAAAATGATTTTAACGTATACAGGTCAGCTTTAGAAAAACTTATCCCTTAAGAGCATTTGGAATAACCGCAATTCCTGCAAACATAGCAGCCACCCTCAGGTTCCATAATGCCCCCGCAATTCTCTTCAGGGCAAATCATAACTGATTTAGGGCCGCCCTTGACATCCAGGTCAAATTTATTGATACCCTTCAGGTAAAATTCTATAGCCTTACCTATAGCATCCGGGCAGGAAAGGACATGGGTTTTATTGTCTGCAATACAAGTTATGCATCTTATCCCTTCAAGCTGTTTTTGTATTGAGTCTATTTCAATTCCAGCCCTAATACCAATACTGATTAATCTTCCTATAGCTTCAGTGAGTGCAGAACACCCTTCTTCTCCGGTATTGGTAAATACCTCACAAATTCCATGCTCGTCTGAGTTGACTGTTACATATAATTTCCCACAGCCTCCAATAACGAATTTTTTAGTCATCCCTTCAGTAACTTCTGGACGGGGTCTCGGTATTATCTTACCTGTATATGCTTCTGGCTCTGCTGTTTCTTTTCCTTCCCTTTTTTTGCCCTCTACTTTTAATACCTGGGAATCCCTGCTTCCATCCCTATAGATGGTTATACCCTTGCACCCTAACCTGTATGCAAGCATGTACACGTCTTCCACATTCTTTTCCGAAGCACTATTGGGGAAATTTACTGTTTTTGATACAGCATTGTCTACAAACTTTTGGAAAGCTGCTTGCATCCTCACATGCCAGACAGGACTTATCTGGTGAGCAGTCATAAATATCCTCCTGTATCGCTGAGGCACTTCTTCAATTCCATCCAGGCTTCCGTTTTCTGCTATTTTCTCCATTAACTCTTTGGAGTAAAAACGTTTACTTTTTGCAATATTTTCAAAATAAGGGTTTACTTCCAACAGCTTGTCATTGTCCATTACGTTTTTAGTAAAGGACACAGCAAAGATAGGCTCTATTCCACTAGAGCATCCGGCAATAATGCTTAAGCTTCCAGTTGGGGCAATAGTGGTTGTGGTAGCGTTTCTAATAGGCTCCTCATCCGGGCTGTCGTAGACGCTTCCCTTTATATTGGAAAATGGACCTCTTTCTCTGGCCAGGTTTTTTGAAGCCCTCTTTGATTCATCCTGTATAAAACTCATAACCTCCCCAGCTAGCTCTAAGGCTTCCTCACTATTGTAAGGGATATCCAGCAATATGAGCATGTCTGCAAACCCCATAACTCCCAGTCCAATCTTCCTGTTGTTTTTTACCATTTCATTAATTTTATCCAAGGGATACCTGCTCATATCAATAACATCATCCAGGAATCTAACTGAGACATGTACAGTTTCTTTTAACTTTTCATAATCTATCACCTTTTTGCCCGCTTCTTCTTTTACCATGTGGGATAAATTAATTGAGCCTAGGTTGCATGCCTCATATGGTAAAAGGGGTTGTTCGCCACAATTTTTTACTACCATGCCATTTGCAATATAGGAATTGCTAACAGGCTCATTAAAATCATAAACGTCCTTCTTGCCCAGATAGAATACTTCTTTAACTTTATCTATAAATTGGTTAGACTCTAGCTTGTTTGAAAAATCCCCATACTCAAGACTATCCAAAACTTTTTGCTTGCTGTAATTTAAAAATCCAATTTCCTTTTCAAACACCTTCTTTGATATGCCTCCGCATATAAACAGTTCATAGTGATTTTCAATATCGGATTCATAATTTTTATTTGCATGTGTAAAATTTTGTGAAAAAGAATATTTTCTGCTCAATATACGGGATTTTATCCCCACATTCAAAAGCAAAATCTGTATGCCCTTTAATAATTCCCTGGAAAAAGATGATAGCTTTATTGTTCCATCAGGATAATCAATATTGCCACCGGAACTAAAAACTCCTCTCAAAAATCCTACAGCTGCTTCTTTAGGCGCATCAAAAAGGGTATCCGGAACCTTCTTATGATGTGAACTTTTTGCCTCAATGCCCAATTGTTTAAAAAACCTGATAAAACCTTTTGAATGATAGGATAGGTGTATAACACCATTTTCCCCCATTATTTCCTTTAGCCTAAAATTATGCCAATTCTTAATTATCCCATTTAGATACTTGCAAACATTTATATCCTCTTTACCAAAGGTAAACCCTACTCTATCATCAGTAAGGTTTCCGTCACCTACCAGCCAGCCTAGTACTTCCCCCAATTCTTTAGTCCAACGTTCCGGTAGATTAAGTTTTTTCTTGCTTGTATAATTATTTAAAGAATTAATCTCACCATCTTTTACTGTTTCTTTTTCAATATTGAAACAGCCAAATGGCTGTATCAATACCCTTTCATCCATTTTAAGGTCTTTAATTCTTACATATCCGTTTTCTGTGAGTACTTTATGATCCTCGGTCGCACCTAATTCATACCCTGATTCAGTAACCAAACGGTAAACCTCTTTTTTGCCCCTATGCCACGATTTAATATTCCTGCCTTCAAAAACTTCAAAATTTGAATTTTTAAAACTACCATTTGCCTTATAATCCAAAGCTCGCCTATCAAAAAGCAGGCCAGCGCTCTGCCCTTTAGAAATTTTTTCATGCAAGTCGCTTGCTTTTATAAGGCCCTTATTTGTAGATATGAGGGTATCTCCAGTTACGCAAGGATTGGTGCTCTCAATCTGGCCAACATCCGGGGTGGGGTTATCTTTGTTTAACCTATCTAAAAATATTATTCCGGGGTCCCCATTTTGCCAAGCATTCTTTACAATCCTTTGGAATACTTCCCTTGCATTATACTTATCAACTACTTCTTTTGTCCTCGGATTTATAACCTCGTAGTCACTTCCACTTTCTACTGCTTTCATGAATGATTCAGTAACTCCAACCGAAATATTGAAATTATTTAATTTACTGCTATCTTCCTTTGAAGTAATAAATTCTAATATATCTGGATGGTCCACCCTGAGTATACCCATATTGGCACCCCTTCTGGTGCCGCCCTGCTTTATAGTATCTGTGGCCGCATTAAATACAGTCATAAATGAAATAGGTCCGCTGGATACTCCCTTGGTGGTAAGTACCACATCATTCTTTGGCCTTATGCTTGAAAAAGAATAACCAACGCCCCCGCCAGATTTCTGTATCAAGGCTGTTTCCTTTAAAGCCTGGAAAATTGCTTCCATGGAATCACCCACCGGCAGTACAAAACAAGCTGCCAGCTGCTGAAGTTCTTTTCCAGCATTCATCAAGGTAGGGGAATTAGGCAGGAAATCCAGATCCGCCATTATATCAAAAAATTTTCTTTCAATCTGTTTTATTTCTTCTTCGCTTTTGCCATAATTATTTTCAGCAGAAGCAATATTTTTTGCCACTCGCACAAACATGTCCCTGGGTTCTTCTAAAAGCTGGCCTTTCTGATCTCTTTTTAAGTATCTCCTTTCAAGAACCTTAATAGCATTTTCTGTTAAATTGACTTCCTTTTTTAGATAATAGCTGTCATTTTTTTTAATTTTATCCATAGTTAATTCCCCTTGAAAAATTAAATACATTGAAAATATCTATCTTAAAAAGAGGCATCTGCTCTTTTAATTTTTTCTTATAAAATTATAATAAAATGTAATATATAGTGCATGCTTAAATACTAATACACAACATATAGTATGTCAATCTATTTTTAGGAAATTATTTTATTTAACCGTTTTAGTTATTTTAAACCAATAAAATGATATATTAGCCTTACTTATGCTTGACTATTCTGGTATAATTTCATTTTCAGCTAAATGTAAATATAATATAATAAACAAAATAAAACAGGAGAAAAAATGAGCTCTATTATAAAAAAGAGAAAAAAGAAAATGAGGAAAAAGAAGCATAAGAAAATGCTCAAAAAGAGCAAATGGAAACGAAGAAACAAATGACAGAAGAATCACTTTTAGGAACAATAAATAAAAAAATTTTACTTGGAGATGGTGCAATGGGAACCATGCTCCAGGATATGGGCATCTCAGCTTGCCCCGATTCCCTAAACCTTAAAGAAAAACAAATAGAGAAAGTTATAGGCATACATTTAGGATACCTGGGAGCAGGCTCAGATATTATCCAGACAAATACATTTGGAGCAAATCCAGTAAAGCTTAAATCCTGCAAGCTTGAAAATGACATAGAAGAAATAAATAAGAATGCAGTTAAAGCTGTAAAAGAAGCCATTAAAAAATATACAAAAGAAGGAAACAGAAAGAAAATATTTATCGCAGGGGATATAGGGCCACTCGGAAAACTTCTAGAGCCGGCAGGAAATATAGGATACAGACAAGCAGTAGAATTATTCTCTAAACAGGTAGAAACTCTTATAGGGGATATAGATTTTATATTAATTGAAACCATAATGGACATAAATGAAGCATCTGCTGCCATAGAAGCTGCAAAGAATGTAGATAAGGATATTCCCATAGCATGTACTCTTACTTTTGGAGAAAATGCTGTAACCATGATGGGCACAAAAGCCGTTGATGCAACCAAAAGCCTTCAAGAAAAAGGGGCTGATATTGTGGGGGCTAATTGTAGCCTCGGGTCTAAATTAATGCTAAAAGTTGTCAGGAAAATGAGGGAATCTGATCCTGAAGCCAGGCTTATGTTTCAGCCAAATGCAGGGATGCCGGTTCTTGAAAACGGCAAAACAACTTATAAGGAATCGGAAGATATTATGGCTGAAAATATAAGGGAGTACTTACAATACAAGCCTTCAATTATAGGTGCCTGCTGCGGCAGCACTCCTGCTCACATAAAAAAAATAGCTAGCTTAATAAGCCCTCGATAATTAATTCTACCGCTCTGTCTTCACTCAAACCCCTGGACATTAGGGTCTGCAACTGCTTTGAATCCACGCTGCCAATGGAAGCTTCATGAGTAATATGGGCCTTTGGGTTGCTCACTTCTACTATGGGTATTGCACTGGCAATGCCGTTTCCCTGTATTATTTCCTTGCAATCTACATGCCCCCTTGCATATTCTGCATTAGCCACTAATTTATTATAAATTTCTGCCTTGGCATTATCCCTGACTGCAACCTTGGAAGTCAAAACCCCCCTGGACCACTTTCCAACCAGGTTACCAGCCTCCCTTATCTTAATAATATCATCGCCCTTGCCATCAATTTTTGCAGTCATTTCCATTACTGAATTCTTTTTACAGGTAGTCTCGTAATCTATATCGATGCTCCCCACTCTGCCCTTTATGAGCTCAAATATTGTTTTTAGCCTGGCATTTTCTTCCAGGATTATTCTTGCTTTGGGAATAACTGTAATTCCCCCTTCTTCACTGTGGATATGCTTTTCTGTGTAAGAGTAGTGGGCGTTCTTTCCAATTTTTATTTTTCCATCCATGATATGCTTAACCTCTACCGCATTAGGAAAAACACAATGGGAGAAAATGTCAATTTTAGAATTTTCGCCAATATCGATATTTATTATAATTTTTTGTATCGCTTTTTTATGAGTTACCCCAAAACAAAGGTGTACCGGGTTTTCCACCACAATATTTTTCTCAAGCTTTATATCTATATCTATCCCGTCTTTTATTTCCTTAGCCTTAACTTTTAAGCCTTCTACTTCGTTAGTATCTATTATCTTATCCTTGTTTATAACCAGCCTTGCAGTATCTTTATCATGAATTGCGGTATGGATGTTTGCTTCTTTAATTAACTGGTCTACGCTCATAGCTGCTCCCCATTCTGTTCCGGCTCATTTTTATGATCGCAAGGTATGCACTTGTTTTCAAAGTATTGCCCAATTTTTTCTATATTGCCCTCTCTTAGGACTGTCCCGCAACAGAGAAGGAAAGCATTTTCTGCTTGCTTGAGTACTTCCAGGGAATGGGTAATTAAAATTATTGTAGCCCCGTTTTTTTTAAGGTACTTCATTGCATCAAATATATTTTGAAGTGAAGCAACATCAATTCCTGAGTCAGGCTCATCAAGTATTACCACCTCTGGTTCTATGGCTAAAATGGACGCAAGCTCTATCTTCTTCCTTTCTCCCCCGCTTAGGTTTTTATCCACTGCTCTAGTCATGTAAACGTCAGGATCCATGCCCACCTTTACCAGTGTATCCTCCATTTCTTCCTGGCTTTTATTTCTGACTCCGGCTTTTATGAATTTTTCAACTGTTAAACCTTCAAACCTTGCGGGTTCCTGCCAGGCCATGGTAATTCCTCTTTTTGCCCTTTCATATAGGTTTAGGTTTTTTATTGATTTTCCCTTGAAAAGTAAATCGCCTTCAAAATTTTTATATCCTTCCAGCCCCATAATCACATTGCCAAGGGTTGTCTTTCCAACTCCGTTTGGGCCCACAATTGCATGAATATAGCCTTCCCTGAAATCCATATTTATATTGTCCAGAATTTTATTTCCATTTATGGACCAGCTTATGTTTTTAGCTTCCAGTATTCCCATTTTTTAACCTCTTTTTAATGAATTAAGATTATAACAAAATCGTAAAACTATAAATAGTAAAAGCTTAATATTTCTGCATTTTTTAATATAATAGTTAAAATAGAATGTTTATACAAAGAATAAGAATTTAGGAGTAACATGAAAATTTTAAATATTCCCCAACCTGTATCTATGGGATTGCTTTTAACCTATAAGTGCAACATTTCCTGCCAGGATTGCATTTATGCCTGTTCCCCCAAGTGGAAGTCTGACTGGATAGAAATTGAAGGTGCAAAAACCGTCTTCGGCAAGCTTGCTCCCATACTCAATAAGAGTGCCCCGCCTTATTTAAACCAGATTAGCTTCTCACATGGCCTACATTTTACAGGAGGAGAACCTTTCCTTAACTTTGACCTGCTATTAAAACTAACTGGGCTGGCCAGAGATAAAAACATTCCACTACCTTTTGTTGAGACAAATTGCTTTTGGGCTACAAGTGATAGTAAAACTGAAGAAAAGCTAACCCAGCTAAAAAAAGCCGGGCTTAAAGGGATACTGGTTAGCATAAACCCTTTTAATATTGAATATATTCCTTTTGAAAAGATTGAAAGAACTGCAAGAATTTCAGAAAAAATTTTTGGGCACAATTCAATAGTATACCAGCAATTTTACTTAAATCTCTTTAAAAAATGGGGCCTTAAAGGCACTATCCCATTTAGAGAGCTGGTAAAAAAAATAAATCCCCAGAAGCTCCAGGGCTACATTGAGCTTCTGCCCATGGGCAACACCCCTTATAATCTAGGCCACTTATATGAGAAATATCCAGCCAGGCATTTTTTTAATGATTCCTGCTATTCTGAGCTTACCAGAAATTGGCACCTGCATATTGATAATTATTTTAACTACGTGCCGGGCTTCTGTGCAGGAATAAGCCTGGGGGATGCAAGAAACCTGGAGAAAATATTTTCCGGCATTGATTTAGAAAAAAAGCCTGTATTGGGAGCACTGGCAAGCAGCCTGGAAAAATTATATGAGCTAGGCAAAAGTTATGGATACCAGGAAGATGATAATGGCTACATCTCAAAATGTCACCTCTGCGTGGATATAAGGAAGCATCTGGTTGAAAAAACTTCAGAATTTAAAGAATTGAAGCCGGTAGAATTTTATGAAAACTTAAATAAATCCTAAAAAGCTTTGCCGCTGCTTCCCAGGATAGACATATATTTTTCAACTTCTTTCTGCATGGCTAGTCTTCCATCCATTAATATATCAGAGGAAAGGCCAGACCCTATTATCTCATAGGGATTCTCGCCCTGGTATTTTTTTAATTCTATATATCTTTTAAGAGCATTGAAGAAAACCTGTTTCAGTGAACTTCCTACATTAACCTTTTTTTAA
>CAYREF010000059.1:0-8826 GCA_964423265.1 uncultured Actinomycetota bacterium | reverse complement strand
ATAATGCAGTCATTTGCGCTGTTAAATATTGTCCTAAACTTTTCCTCTGACTTGGCTATTTTCTCCTGGGCTTTTTTTAATTCGGTTATATCCCGCGCAACACCCAGAACTACAATACGGTTGTCCACTTTGACAGGACGAGTGCTAATTTCTACGATTATTCTCCTGCCGTCTTTTCTAATAAGGGTAAATTCATCAGGGCCAGTGGGCTTTCTTATAAGGTTTTTGGCAAGCATTTTAACAGCTTTAGGAATATCTTTTTTACTAAGCAGGTTCAGCTTTAAAAAGTTCTTGCCTATCAAATCTTCTTTATTGTATCCTGTTATTTCTTCGGTAACAATATTGCCATCTATGAAATTCCCCTTTAAATCGTTTATGTAATAACCGACAGGAGCGCGATCAAAAAGCATCTCAAGGAGCTCTTTTGTTTTTTCCAATTTATCTCATCTTCTTCCTTGTTAAAATTATAAATGCTTCTTTTAAAATTAATATACCAAAAAATTTAATCTAATAATATAAAAATCTATATAGTTCAGCAATTAATCATCTTCATTTAATTTCACCCATAAAATTACCTTTAGTAAATAATATATAACCTTTTTAAGAGCCTCAAGTATTGCCTAAACTTTGAATATCATAAGTGGCTGATAATATTATAGGAGTCTATTGCTACTGCATTTTTTATAGGTATCCTTGCTACAATGTTCCCACTTAGTATAAAATCACCCGCGTCTAAAGTCCTTTAATTTATGGTTTTAACATCAGCATAATTATCAAAAGTAGACTCCCGTTATTATGCATACAAAGTATATTTATTCTCTTCCCTAACACTTGCTCAACTGGTGGCATTTCTGTAGTTTCTCATCCAAAAATTGTTAGTTCTGTGCCAGGCACCTATCCATTTGATTTACCATTATTATTTCTGCTGCCATTCTGCAAGAGTTTAATGGCATTTCCATAACTAAATTCTTTTCTTGCTTTATACACCCAATTTACTTTTGTACTCTATTTCCATGATACCCTTATTTTAATAGATACATTCAGAGTATTTTAAAAACCTGGTTAACCTTGATATTAATTCTATTTTAACATTGCTTTTTAACAGTAGTGGGATTCCATGTATAAATTGTATTTACTGCTAAGGTTTATCTTTTCTGTAATCTAATCTGCTTTTTTCCAAATTGGCCTATTTTTTACTTATTTAGCAACATTTTCAGATTTTACTATTTAAGCTAGTAAATTTTTGCCATGAATAAAATATAATTATTTTTAGTATATAAATATAAAATATATACCAAAATATATATTGATTATTATTATAATAATTCTTATAATTAATACATCAAACATTTAAACTAAAGGATTATCATTATGAAAAAATTTTTAATACTTTTCCTATTGATTATTTTAATTTCTTTTCCCTTAAGTGGAATTAGCTGCTCTACTCAAAAACCAACATCAACAAAAGTAGGCGAAACTCAAGAAGGGGAAAAAGAAAAAGTAGAAGACACATCAGAAGAAAGCCAAAAACCACAGGAAGAAAAAGCACAAACCCAAAAACAAGAACCTGAAAAATATAGATTACTATATCAATTAAGCACCCACTCTTTATCCAGCCATGAAATAGGTGAGGAAGAATGCTTTTATCTCAACTTTTTTGAATACCTGGATGGGGGCATCATAAAACCAGATGGAACCGACAACCAGCTCCTGGAACTGAAGGATTACCCAACTAGCTTGCTAGCTTCAAAAAAACTTAATAGCTACTATTATATTTATTCCCCTGATTATCCTGTTTATGAAAAGCAAGGCTTTAAGATATTTAACTGGGATATACCAAACCAAACCATAGTCACATCAGATTATGAAAATAATGAGGGAATAGATTTAGTACCCTTTACAGAAGCTAGGTTCCCGGGTTCAATTGCAGCTTCTACCGGCAATAAAAACCTCGTTTATACCATGACAGCCAATAAAGAAGAGACTGAGAGCTCTATTGGTATATTACCTAAATTTAATCCTTTCCTTACTGATTCCAATTTAGTAGTTAAAAATATTGAAACCGGTGAAGAAAAAACCTTATTGAAGGACACTTATAACAGACAACTGTTTACAAGCTTTTCTGATTTCTCGGATAATGGTGAATATTTCTATACAATATCTACAGATGGCAATAACTTCAATTTTATAAGGGTAGAGCTTTCTACAGGAGATATAAAGGATTTTAGGCAGGTCTTTGAATATTTTGACTGGGACCAGATAAACTGGAATGAATTATTTCCAAAATCTGATGACTTCTCTTATGCTTATTTCTCCTTATCTCCTGACAAAGAAAGGCTGGTAGCTTACAAGAATTATTACAGCACCAATATGGATAACCCATGTTTTACAGAGTCCACTCATAATTTATGGTTATTTAATTTAGAGAGTGGTAAGGTAACCAAACTTGAAAAACAAAAAGGATATGTTAGTGATATTACATGGGAACCTAATGGTCAGAAATTTGCATTAGCCATAATGACAAGCTCAGGATGTTACCCTGACTACCTGGATGCAAGAATTGATATTTTTAATAAAAATGCAGAATTCAGTAAAAACATAGTGAGCAAGCCAACCAGTAAAATAACTAATATTGAATGGTCGCCCGCAAGAAAGCAAATAGCTTATGATATCTATGGCATGGATTTCATTGGCAGACTAAACCTGGTAAATGTAGAAGATAACACTATAGCTGAACTTATAAATACCAAAGAAATTAAAGTACCAGTAGATAAAGACAATCCAGTGCTCATATTATTTGTAGGCTGGGTAGTAGAATGATTACTTAGAAGTTACGGGACTTCATTTAAAAGGATAGATCTATTGATACCATAAAAATATACTGCTTCAGTACTTCTAGTAGGAATTCTTGCCATCATGTTTCTGCCTGACATAAAATCATCTGCATCCAATGTTCCATAATTTAATGCTATAACATCAATATTTTCAGTTTTTACAGGTAGCTGCAATAACCAAGAGCAGTTATAAGAAGTAAAATTTCCTTTGCATGATTATCCTAATTAAAAATAACCAATTATAATATAATTATTTAACTATGATCATCTGATATTTTTTTAGCGATATTTATTGCTTTTATATATATTTCCTCTTTTAATCTGAAACCTTTGCTTATAGAATCATCCAATAGTTGAGTAAAAGTGTTAAAACTAATCTTTTCCATTTCCAAAACCTTTAAAAAAACATATAAAGTTCCCCGCGGGGTTAAGCCAACCATATCTGCTGCTACTCTTCCTGCATGTTCATCTATTAAGACATTGCTGATTTTTTTATCTAAAGCAAGAGCTAATACTGCCTTCTCGCCAACATCTATATCTATGGCTGTTTTAATGGTTTTTTTAGTCTTGCATACTTTTATAAAGCCATTCTCTATTTCTTTTTCTACAAGAAGGGCATCGAATTTTTTTAATCTCTTGCCTTCGTCAACTACTTCTTTCTTTACTTCTTGTGGAATTAATAATTTTTTATAAATTAAATGCAGAAAATGTATGCTATTGATTTTAGATAAATAAATTAAGGGAGTAGAATTAGATACTGCTTTCTCCATATATTAAAATTCTTCAATATCTTTTGTAAAATCTTCTAAATCATAAGGGATATAAATTTTTCTGTCCCTAGCTTCTTGTACAATCTCCCATAAAGGTAACCCACAATTTCTAGCAGCTTTCCACAAAGTTATTTTTCCTTGCTCGTAATCTTTCAAATTTTTATCCATCAGCCACTCATTAGCAGATTTAATTAAAAATCTTCTCAACACTGTAGATCTATCCATACCCTCTTCCCGGGCAATTTTATCAATCAATTCTACAATTTTATCATCTATTCTTGTGGTTATAGTTATAGCCATAGTTATCACCGTTGTATTAAATTTATTCTATTTAATATATAACAGGTAATGCTGGAATAATCAAGCTTTTTGGAACTTGATGAATCTTAATTAGTGAAAGCCAAGATAAAATTTCTCCTATCCCTGTAAGGCTACCCAATTTTTTAACCCGGGGTTATATATACAGGAAATTTTTAAACCAGCTACAGGTTAGAAGTGCAGGTATGTTCTAGTTTATATTTACTTATTGCACTATTACCACTGCTTTTTAAGTTCCTTAGCCCAGCCATTAATTATGCTCCTATCTATATGGGCAGATCTTTCAAGGTCCAATATACATTCATTTGAAGATAAGCATTTTAACAAATCCTCAGTTGAATGTATTCCCATAAATGCCAACTCCTCTTTTAAATACGGGCCAATATCTTTTAAGTCAAATACTCTTGCCATTTCATTTGCCTCCTAATTGTAACAATTATTACATTATTTGGACCAATTTTACCATATTTTTACATGTAACAAAAGTTATAATATATAATATTTTCAATTAGAAAAGTGGGATTCTTGTCCTTTTAAAGATTGAATAAGATTTAAAATGAAGACCTAAACCTGCCTAGCGTAAATATCTCCACAGATGGAAACTCTTTCTGGTAATTGCCCAAGAATTTTTTCAAATTCCTCGCTTCCAACCCAATCAGCCAGCATTAACTTTACTGACTCCCCTAACGAATAATTGAACTCAAACCTTCCCATAGTACTCAGATGCTTAACTATGTTTACCGCAGCATGTATGAATTCTTTTGTAGGAGTAAATTCAAATGATATGCTATCCAAAGGCCTGGTGAGACCCTTTAAAACTTTATATTCATAACCTTCGACATCAATCTTGCAAAATACAGGTTTTCCATATTTTTTTATAAGCTCATCCAGGGTAACTGTTTCCACTTCCCTGGATTTTTGCCATTCAAAAACTGAAGTTTTGCCAAAAAAAATATCCCCAGATTTCAGGTTGTCTGTCCAATTTTTAGACATTGAGGATATAGTATGTGAATCGCTGATCATAAGGGTATCTTTTCCAATACTATCACTTACTGCTTTCTGCAGTAAAACAACTTTCTGGTTCCCCCCATATTTTCCTTTAAGTTTTCCCATGCACTTATCCTGGGGTTCAACCGCTACCACCCTAGCACCAAGGCTTAAAAATATTTCAGTCATGCTGCCCATATTAGCCCCAATATCAAAAACCAAGTCGCCTCTTTTAATGTATTTAGAATAAAACCTTCTATATCTCCTCCGGTTAAAGGTATCAATAAAAGAAAGGGATGTGTTATAAATAAAATTATATACCTTCAGTTTTCTCAGTAAATTGATGCAACCATCAGCAATTTTATAAAAAACTCCTACCGGCGATAATACTGTCTTTAAATTAATTGAAATTTTTTCCAATATAAACCCCCATTCCCAATAGCATATATTCTAATTGAAAAAGTGGGTTTTATAAAACTGCTGAAAATATGAAGAAAAAACATATTTGAAAATACAAAAAAGCTAAATAATACTCGGATATTTTTAAACTGTCATTTGGCTAGAATTTTAACTTATTATCCATTATAGTTTCTATATTCAACTTGTACTTCAATGTTTAATTTCCTGCTATCCGGCAGGCCTTAATTCAAAAATTATTTAATACTTTTAATGCTTTCATTGTAATCCACCGGCTAGGCCTGCCTTTCTTTTCAATGTTTGCCAAAAACCTGCCATTGTATGTATTCTCCAGCTTCCATTTGCTGGTACTTTCCTTTTTAGAGAAAACAGCTTTTTGCATCCTCCATCTTTTTGGCTCTGTTAACCTAGGCTTGTAAGTATTTCCAATATTTCTAAAATATCAGTATTCCACATTAAAGGGAACCCGTCTTTCAAGAAACCACATTGCCTTACTTGGCCAGATTCAATATATTTATTATATCTTCTTTGGTAAGTTCTTTTATGCTTCCAGCCTTTACTGCTTTTTCTGCCATCTCTTCAAACCGATCATCAGGGATATTTAGCCCACTTAGCCTGGTAGCTAGTCCCAGTTCCTTGTAGAAGTTTTCCTGCCTCCTGATTCCCTCAAGAATTGTTCTCTCCGGGTCATAGAAATCATAGTCAACATTCCATACTTCTGTAGCATACTGGAGGAATCTTTCCTTGTTATATTTATAAACATATTTCATCCAGGCAGGATAAATAATAGCAAGGCCTGCTCCATGGGCTATGTCATAAATACCGCTAATCTCATGCTCTATCATATGTGAAGAAAAATCATTAGCCCTTCCAGTTCCCAGAAGGTCATTCTGGGCCAATGCTCCCGCCCACATAATCTCTGCCCGGCTATCATAGTTTTCTGGTTCATCCATTACAATTCTTCCATTATTTATAACTGTCTTCAGCAAGCCTGCAGACATCCTGTCAGTCAATTCCACATTTTTTACTGAAGTAAAAAACCTTTCCATGGTATGGCCCATGATATCTACAATGCCGCAAGCAGTTTGAAATGAAGGCAAAGTAAAAGTAAGCTCTGGGTTAAGTATGGCAAATTGGGGCCTTATGAGGTGGAAATTCTCCCACACCACATCCCTTTTCCATAGATATCCATCTTTTTTGTATGAAACTACAGCATACTGGCTGGATTCACTGCCTGCAGCCGGTATAGTTAGTATTACCCCTATGGGTACAGATTCTTTAGGAGTAGCCTTCTGTTCTGCAAAGTCTACTACATCACCCTCATAAGGGATGCCCACTGCTATAGCCTTAGAAGCGTCTATAACGCTTCCTCCCCCCACAGCCAGTATCATGTCAACATTATTATCTCTTGCCAGCTCTATGCCCTTATAGACACTATCATATGTAGGGTTGGATTTTACCCCGCCCAGTTCAGTCACCTTTATGTTTTTATCCTTTAATGACTTTATGACCTTATCATATAAGCCAAACTCTTTTATGCTCCCCCCTCCATAAACCAGAAGCACACTGCTGCCAAACCTTTTTACCTCTTCTCCCACCTGGTTTTCAGTACCTTTACCAAAAATGTAGTTGGTAAAACAATGAAACTCAAAATTCTCCATTGCCTCTCCTTTCAATATTTTTGAAGTAGTATCATTATAGCATGCAGGGTTAAAGCATTAATAATAATTTAAAATCTAGGCTTTCTGGTTTGCCAATAAAAGCCATATAAGTTTAAAATAGAGCACATGGTTTTTCCTAAAAAAAGAATAACATACATTGATAACTTAAAAATACTGCTGATAAGTTTGGTAATATTAGGACATCTTGCAGTTACTTATGGCCTGGCAGGCTTCTGGTATTATTATGAGAGAATGGTATCTGCCTCTTCTATCATCCTTACTTTTTTTACCTCTTTTCTCCAGACTTTCCTAATTGGCTTTTTCCTTTTTCTGGCCGCCTACTTTATCCCCCCATCATATAGCAGGAAAGGTCCTGGAAAATATTTAACCGATAGATTAAAAAGACTGGGGATACCTTTAATCTTTTACATATTATTTATAGGCCCCCTGGTGCTTTACCTGCATGAACTGGTAATAAATAAAAACAATATTTATTTTTTTAAGTTTTGGTGGCAAATAATCATCAAGAAGGGAATTATAAATGTAGGGCCATTGTGGTTTTTGGAAGTACTTCTAATTTTTACTATTACCTATTTGATATTAAGGCAGATTACAGGCACCACGAAAACTGAAAGAAAGAAGAAAGCTGCAACCTTTCCTTCAAATAACCAAATATTCTTACTTATAATAATTATTTCACTGCTTTCCTATACCATAAGGATATGGTTTCCTGTGACCAGTACAGTGGGCACACTGCAGCTTAGTTTCCTGGCCCAGTACATAGCATTATTCAGCCTAGGGATTCTAGCTTATTACAACTACTGGCTGGAAAAGATTACCGCTAGAATAGCATTATTCTGGCTATGGATAACTTTAGCTGTACTGCCATTCTGGCTACTGTTAGTCTTTTTTTCTGAAGCTTTAAGCGGTGACTTAAGTTTAATTGGAGGAGGACTGCACTGGCAGTCCCTTGCCTATAGCTTCTGGGAAAATATTGTAGGTATAGGAATTATCATAAACCTGGTATACCTGTTCCGGAAAAGATTGAACCACCAGAATAAGCTGCTGAAGGCAGCGTCTAAAAGCGCATATGCGGCCCTGATAATCCATCCCCTTATTTTAGTGCCATTATCTTACCTGCTAAGAGGTATTAATCTAGATCCGCTAGTTAAATTCTTACTAGTAGCCATAACAGGCATACCCTTGTGCTTTCTTTTTGGCAACTATATTAAAAAAATACCAGGGCTGAAATCCATACTCTAACCTAGAAGCCTTTTTTCTCCTTCCAGCTTCTGTATATCTGTAATATTCTGGGTAACCTCCAGGGTGCCCAGGTATTCTCCTTCCCTGTTTCTTACCGGATAATAACGGATATAAATCAATTTCCCCTGCATGTTAATCCAGAATACAGCAGAATTCCTTTTGCCCTTTCTGAAGTCATTTAAAATTTCTTCAACCTTATGCACGCTTTCTTTGGGATGGCAATTTTGCACAGTCCTGCCAATTACCGCTTTAGTTCTGGGGAATATCCTTTCCTCTGGATCATTGAAATACCTTACTTCATCCTTTTTATCCACAAAAGTAATGTCCACCGGCAATGAATTCAACACAGACTCCAATTCACTTACGGTTAGACTCCCAGTATCAAAATCAATTTTACCTTCACTTAATTTGGTTTTCTTTTCTTCTGCTTCTGCAGGTTTTCCCCTAGCCTCTTCCGGGGTAAAGCAGCAGTAGCCAATTTCATCAAACTGCCTCTTTATCTCCGGCCACTGGCCTTCTTCCATTACATCCAGGGATAATTTAAATAAGATATTGTTTTCCTTATAAAAATGGCTG
>CAYREF010000058.1:0-9370 GCA_964423265.1 uncultured Actinomycetota bacterium | reverse complement strand
ACCTTTTTACCAGTATAGAAATTGACGAAGATATCGAGGTAAAGAAGGTAAATGTATTAGCAATTCACTATTTTTTCCCTTACCTTTGGACAAACATCTAATTCCTTATATTTTTCAAGCTTTTCTACCGCTTCTCCCATAAAGGGCGCTAGCCGCTTTCCGCATATAAAATCAAATATAGTCCAGATCTTCTTTAAGGCTAGAAAAACATCATGGCCGTCCTCTTTCTTTTTCTCTTTTTCTTTTTTCTTTTATCTACCACAAACCTTATCCTCTTACCCCCTGTGCATATACACCCTTTGACCTTTTCTTTTTTTGTTTTAAGTATCCAGGAGACAAAAGAGCGGCTGTAGCCAGTAAAGTTAATAAATTCATCCAGTATTTTAGATTTTTGCCTCTTGGTTGCCTTGGTATATTTTTTATGTGTTTCAGCAGTTATTGCTTTTTTGTGTTTCATTGCCAACATCCTTACTCCCTATATTTAGCGCTATTTTTTTAGCTCTAAATATAGGGTAATCCTGTTATTATTTTAATAATTTTGAATACTTTTTAAATAAAGCAATTCGATTTCTTTTATCTTGGTTGCTTTTCAGGTAAAATTAAGACAGAATGGTTAATATCTGCAGAATAGGCTAAAAACTTGATAAACAAAAATGGGAAAAATAAAATTACATTTCTAATGTTTAAAAAAACGAGATAATAAAGGCAACTGGACCTGGCAAAAAAGTATTGTAATTGAAATGGTCAAGGATGATTTAAATAAAATTAACCCCCAGATTGTATGTAATACTATTTTCAAAAATAATTGAGCTTTGAGCCAGATAATAAATAATATTTTGGAATATTTATATATAATGCTAATAGTAATCAAGGGAGATATCCTGGAATTACCGGAGTTGGAAACATTATTTATAAAAACTATTCGTAAAATAATAAAAAGTGTTGTCCCCTTCAGTCATCAATGAATCAAAACAGCATTGCTTGTGGTAGATGCAGGGATTTTAGTTTGTACGGTTTTTGCAAAGAAAGAGTAAAATAATGTGTAATTTACATCCACTTAAGATACAATAATAAAAGCAATGATCAGGGAGGTGATTAGCATAGTTAATATTAAATCAAAAGGGAGGTGGTCTTAGCAAAAATTGAGGAGGTAAGAGAAAAAGTCTGAAATAATACGATCAGTTAGTGGAGGATTTATGAAAATAGAAAGTAAATATCCAAATCTATTTAAACCATTGAGAATTGGAAGTGTAGTAGCAAAAAACAGGATCAATTTTGAGCCTACTGCAATCAGCTGTTCTAATGCCGATGGTTCTGTGAGTGATTTAGACATAGCTGTATACTCGGAGATAGCCAAAGGTGGATACAGCATGATAAACATGGGAGGCTGTACTCCTGATTCCAAGACAGGTAGAGTTACTGTAACAGGTCTAATAGTAGATGATGATAATATGATACCTGGCTTGACTAGATTGGCAAGAGCTATTCACAAATATGGTGCATTAGCAATACCGCAAATACAGCATCCTGGAAGACAATGTCCTATGCCTAAAGACAGCATAATGGCTACCAACGATATGGTGGTAAAGCTTCCTTGGTCTGCAGGTCACGAAATCGTTTTTGCAAGTGCAGAAGAAAAGGGTAAAGAGATAAGAGCCATGTCAACAAAGGAAGTCCTTGATCAAATAGAATTATGGTCGTTGGCAGCATGGAGATGCCAGGCAGCCGGTATGGATGCAGTATGTCTGCACGCAGCTCACGGTTACCTTATGTCATCTTTTATGAGTCCATATCTTAACCGGCGTATCGATCGTTTTGGTGGTAATTTTGAGAATCGTATGCGTTTCCCACTGGCAGTAATCCAGGAAATCCATAACAAATGCGGAAAAGATTTTCCGGTCATAGTAAGATTTTCAGCAAATGAATGGGTCCCAGGCGGAATAGATGTTGAGGAAAGCATAAAAATATCAGTTGCTCTTGAGCAAGGTGGAGCTGCAGCATTAGACTTAAGCCAGTGCATACAAGAGACCCCTGGTGCTGGTTTTGATCCTATGCCTTATAAAGAAGGTTGGACTATTTATTCTTCAGAAGCAGTAAAACCCCATGTAAACATACCTGTAATAATAAGCCATCAGTTAAGAAGCCCTGAATTCTGCGAAAAAGTAATTGCTGAAGGAAAGGCTGATATGATAGGCATGTGCCGGCAGGCTTTGGCAGATCCTTATTGGCCAACTAAAGTCAAATTTGGTAAAGAGAAGAAAATCCGTAAATGTATATCATGCCTGGTCGGTTGCTGGCAGGAAGCCTTGATGAATATGAAGGAGATTCAATGTGCGGTCAATCCAGTTTGTGGAAACATGGATTTCTATAAAATGGATAAGGAAAAAGTCAAAAATCCTTTAAATATTGGAATAGTAGGCGGTGGCCCAGCAGGAATGGAGGCTTCACGATGGGCTGTTATGCGCGGGCATAAACCCACAATATTTGAGAAAAATGCTGAACTAGGTGGTGCTATACTGGGCTGTTGTTTAGTGCCGGGTAAAGACAAGATGAAATGGTACGCTGACTGGATAAGAAATGAAATAGCTGATCTCGGTGTTGATGTTAAAATGAAGCATGTGCCCTCTGCAGAAGAACTCAAAAAATTTGATGTAGTACTTAATGCAACCGGGGCAGTTAGCTATGTTCCTGAGGTAAATGGTAAAAAAGACAGAGTGGTACCTATGGAAGAAGCATTTGCATGTCCCAAGTCAACATGTGAATTCTATCCAAAAGGTAGTAAACGTAAGAACCGTAAACTAGGAGAAAAAGTGATAGTTTGGGGCGACCATTACGGTGCTGCTGATCTAGTAGCTTTTTTGGGAGCAGCAGGAAAAGATATAACGGTCGTAACTGACAGAAGAGAGTTTGGTTCAAGTGTGGAAGTAATCCATATGTATGTCTTGAGAAAACGAATGGAACAAGGTGATGCAGAAGCACTTCATTCAAAACCATATAAATACCCGGTCAAAGTAATGGAGAGCTCTACCATACATTATATTGGCGAAAAAGAAGTACAGGTTATGGACGGATCCTTAAACAAGACTACCCTGGAAGTGGATGATATAGTTACCTGCAACACTAGACCCAATGATGAAATGGCAAAAGTACTTAAAGAGGTAGAAGCAGCAGGTGTTCCAGTAGTAACCGTAGGAGATGCCAAGAAACCAAGGAATTTATATGCAGCAGTCAAGGAAGGAGCATCTTTTATACTTTATCTGGATCCTGATAATGCAGTCACCAATGCTAATGGTGCATTATTAGATGATTTACCTCTAGACGCAAAAAGACATCTTGGTTTTGAATGATAAGACTAAAATCTGAATTTATGCTGGGATTTTTTCAAATGCACCCGCATAGATAATAGATTTTAATAAAATTGTTAGTTAATATAGATTTGTTGCAAATTACTAACAAACTAAATAAACTAATAATGAAGTATAGTAGAGATACTATATGAAGAAAGTTAACTATTTATTAAGAAGGAGGAAAGATGAGAAAAGTATTAATGTTAATAATGATTTCGGTGATTTCAGTTTCACTGATTCTTCTAGGATTAAGTGGTTGCCAGCAAGAGGCAGCTATCGAGGAACCGGCTGAAGAAGTTGCTGAGGAACCAGCTGAAGAGACGGATCTTTTATTCGGTAATGTTTCACCAGCACTTTCAGATGAATGGAACGGATATAGTATTGAGAACTTCAAATACGCAGCTGACCTTAAAGGTGTGGATGTACAGGTTACAGATGCTGGTTGGGACAATGCAAAACAGCTAAATGACTTTCAGGACCTGATCAACAAAGAAGCAGACGCCATATCTGTATATGTATGGACTCCTGAAAGTGCAGAGGGGTTTGCAGCTATAGCTGAAGAAGAAGGAATGCCTATTTACTTTGAAAATACCAAGCTAAGCTCAGACTTGATAGACTATGAGTTCCAACACGACTATATGTTCAATGTAGCCTGTGAATATGATAGTATCGGCTATGAAGCTATTAAATGGCTGGACGAAAACTATACAGGAGCAAAAATATTCTATGCAAGAGGGGCGCCTGGAATGGGAATCGTCGAAGCTTATGAAGCAGGCGTAGAAAGAGCTATTGCTGAATCTACCAGTGGAACCACTATAGCTGTAAGAAGGGATTCACAATGGGACACTCAGACTGCACAACCTGAGGCAGCAGACGTTTTGGCATCGGGTGAAGAGTTTGATGCTGTCTTTGCCAATAACGAACCAATAGCTCAGGGTGTCTACAATGCTTTGAAAGATGCTGGGCTTGAAGGTACTGTTCCTATTATAGCCACTGGTGGAGGACCAACCGGAATCAAATTATTTGATGCAGGTGTTATCGATGCAACTGTAGCTGCACCGGTTTCTTTACAGGGGCTCTGGTTATTTAAAGCTATGTGGCTTTACACAACTGAGGGTATAGAACCGCCAGAGAAATTTATACCCCTTCCCAATATGGTAATCACACCAGATAACCTTGATGAAAACATTCCTTGGGAACCATCAATGGAACTGATAGATTATATAGGCGGGTTGGATTCCTGGTAATCCTTTCTTAGCCTGTAAGCCATGTTAGCTAATGGCAGCTAAATAGGTTTTACGGCCTTGTGTTTGAACATGAGGCCGTAAAACAAAAGGTCAGAACTGCAAATAAAAATTTTTTATATGGAGCGAATGTGGGAAACAATTCATTAGAAAAAGAAAAAATACTAGAAGTAAAGAATCTTTCCAAAGAATTTCCTGGTGTAAAAGCTCTAACAAATTTTAATTTTGATCTCTATCTAGGGGAAGTCCACGCTCTTATTGGAGAGAATGGTGCTGGCAAATCGACATTTATAAAGTTACTTTCCGGTGTATTTCACCCTAACAATGGAATTATAACTATTAATGGCCAGAATCATAAGTATTTAACGCCCCATTTAGCGAGAATGCTTGGGATTCAGACTGTGTATCAGGAAGATATCCTGGTACCAACCATAACTGCTGCAGAAAACATTTTTTTAGGTTTGGAACTGAAAAACAGTAAAAAATTCTTAATAAATTATAGAGATTTGTTTGATGAAGCAAGGCAGTTAGCAGAACAATTTGATATAGAGATAAAAATAAATGAAATATATGAAAAGATGAGCCCACCTGACCAGCAATTTGTCAAGATTCTTAAAGCGCTGGCCCAAAAACCAAAAGTTTTGATCCTTGATGAACCTACCCAAGCTTTCACTAAAGATGATGTAGGCCTTGTAAGAGATATGGTTAAGAAAATAAAGAAAGAAAGAGTAGGCGTTATTTATATAGCTCATGACCTGGATGAAATAATCGAGGTTGCTGATAGGGTTACAGTACTTCGCGATGGAATATCCAGAGGTACAAGTGATAAAAGCAAAAAAAGCTTGAATTCAGATGATCTTGCCGACGCTATGATAGGACGCTCCGTAGAAGTTTTTTATAAGAAAAAGGACAGCCCTGTAGGTGATTATATCTTTGAGGTTAAAAACCTAAAAATAAAGGAGTCTTCGAAACCCATAAACTTCAAAGTCAGAAAAGGGGAAATATTAGGTATTGCTGGCCTAAAAGGTGCAGGCCGTTCAGAGATCGCTAGAGCTATTTTTGGAGCATACAGGAAATACGGGGGAGAAGTTTTCTATAATGGTAAAGATATTACTCCTGACAATCCTGTACAGGCGGTCAAATCAGGAATTGCGCTACTTACTGAAAACAAAAGCGATGGTCTTTTTATGGGTCTTCCTGTTGCTTATAACATAACAGCTGCCGGGCTTGATAAAATAGGAACAGTACTCTTAAATTTGGCCAGGGAAAGAAAAATATGTAATGAATATGTAAATAAATTAAATATAAAAACCCCCTCTCTAAACAAGGAAATAATGTATTTAAGTGGCGGTAATCAACAAAAAGTAGTTATTGCTAAATGGCTTTTTAAAGGGGTAAATACCTTAATAGTAGATGAACCTACCCATGGTATAGACGTAAATGCAAAAACTGAAGTCTATGAATTATTCACTGAACTTGCGGCAAGTGGTAAGTCGATTATTATGATTTCTTCAGAAATGCCGGAGCTTATATCACTTAGTGATAGGGTAATCATAATCAAGGATTATGAGATATCAAAAGTGCTCGAAAAAGACGAGATAAGCGAAGAAAATATTTTATCAGGTTTTATGGAAGGAAATTAAAAGTGTCAAAATCTAAGATTAGTAAAAAAGGAAATGGGCAATCTTCTATTGCTAGAATATTTGCTTTTTTAAACAATCAAGTTGTCTATTTAATCCTGGTGATAATATTAATCGGAATAATTGCAACCGTAATTAATCCAAATTTTTTTACCTTGAGGAACTTATTAAATATAATGCAGCAGGTAGCTATACTGGGTATACTTACAATGGTGCTATCCTTGCTGATGATATCAGGCGGGCTGGATATCTCGCATGGTAACTTGGCTGGACTTCTAGCAATAATATTTGCTAGATTCATACTAGCAGGAAACAGCATTGCCGTAGGCGTGATTATAGTTCTTTCTATAGGTACTTTTTTTGGTTTTGTCAATGGATTTATAATTGCTAAAAGCAAAGTTACCCCTCTTATTATTACATTAGGCATGTCTTATGTCTTTCTGGGAATGGCTTTAATAATAGGTGGTGGAAGACCAAAATCTATTACAGGACAGTTTGAATTTCTAGGTCAGCAAAGAATAGGCGGAGTAGTCCCGGTATCAATCCTATTTTTTTTAGGGATTTTTGCTTTCTCATACTTGTTAAGAAAATATACAAAATATGGTAGGAGATTAAATGCCATTGGGGGAAACTCTATGGCTGCATACCTATCAGGTATTAATGTTGATTTTCATGTAATATCGATATACACGCTTGGGGGTCTTATAGTGGGGTTCACTGCCCTAGTTCTTATATCCAGGCTAAGTATGATCCAAGCAGATGTGGGGTCAAGTTACTCACTTCAAGCACTTGCTGCAGCCATAATAGGCGGAATTACCTTCGAAGGTGGCAGGGGAAGCCTGGTAGGAGCATTTTTTGGCGTCATACTGCTCGGTATACTAAATAATGCATTAAATATAATAGGTATATCTTCTTTTGTGCAGACTATTGTCTTAGGTGCAATAATAGTAATTGCAACAGTTGTTAGCAATATTGGAAGTATTAGACGATAAAACATATTTCTTAATTTATTATCGTTTGATTACCAGTATTAATTTTAATTCAGAGAAGTAAGCAAATATGGAAGTTTTAGCAGTTGGAGCCCACAATGACGATGTTGAGTTATTGTGTTTGGGGACTATTGCTAAGTTTGTATAGTTGGGACATTAAGTATATATTTACCATGCTTGTAATGATAATAAGACAAGCAACGTATATGGACCAGAAGAAATTGCAAAAATAAGAAGAAAAAAAGCCATTGTTTGGGCAGAGATAATTGGTATAAAATTAATTACTGTGGGAGTACTTAACGGGAAACTTGTAGCAGACCTTGAGACAAGGATAAAAACAATCGACGCCTTAAAGCAGTTAGACACTGATCTGTAATAGCTCAAAGTCCTTACGTTTACCATTCAAACCATTTTAATATAAGAAAGCTTATATTTTAAGTTGTTTATCTTACTAATTTGGGGCTGATGAATATTACCCTCCCGTTACAAAGCTACCTTATCTGTATTAAGTGGATATTATACAGTGATTCAGACATAAGAAAAAAATAGCAAAAAACACCACTAAATAAGCCTGGCTAAAAATAATTTTACTCCTAATTCAAAAATTTTTTTTACTTCTCAGTAATTTGTCCCCAATCTTGTGGAGGTTAAAATAATTCCTACTCATTGCTGAGGATTCTAACAATTTCTTCTTCGATTTTACAATAATTAATCCAAAGCCGTGGATTTTTAATCTGTTATGTCTGAATCACAGATTAAATATAATTTGGGTAGCTTTTTTAAAAGAGTAATTATATACTTAAACAAAGAAAAGGAAGATAATAATGAAAAAATCAGTTAGTTTTTTTACCTTTGGCCAGGATGTAGATTCTAAAGAAGCAATGGAGGAATCCCAAAAAGCTGGTTATGATGGTGTAGAATTTGTTGTCACCGAAAAAGATGGTGACATTAATATGAATACGCCAGAAAAAGATATAATGGATCTCAAAAAATATGTGACAGATCTTGGTCTTGAAGTAAGTTCTGTAGGTGCGTGGAATCTTTGGGAATATAATTTGGTGTCTGATGATAAAAATGTTGCTGAACATGCAAAGGATATAATAAAAAGACAAATAGATGTTGCGCAAATGTGTGGAGCAGATACAATATTAGTTGTTCCTGGATATGTAGGCACTTCTTTTGCTCCAGGCATTGTCCGGTATGATGTAGCATATAATCGGGCATTGGAAGCAATTAGTGAGCTTGAACCATATGCTAAATCTGCAAAGGTATCTATAGGCATAGAGAATGTTTGGAACAAGTTTTTACTTTCTCCGCTTGAAATGAAAAGTTTCTTAGATGAAATAAATTCAACATATGTTGGTTCCTATTTTGATATAGGAAATATTATTTATATTGGTTATCCAGACCAATGGATTCGTATATTAGGTAGCCATATAAAAAAATTACATTTTTGTGATTGCCGCTTTGGGCAATGTGGCCTTGGAAGCTTTGTAGATCTATTAGAAGGCGATGTTGACTTTTTTGCTGTAATGGATGCAGTGAAGGACATTGGTTATGATGACTGGGCGGTAGTTGAATTTTTGCCTAACTATAAAGATTTCCCATATCAGTCCATAATAAATGCAAAGTTTTCATTAGATAAAATTTTAAATATTAATAAATAATTATCAGAGTAATTGTAGAATGAGCAAATTTTGAGAGTGTAACAAAATCTGTGTAAACCTCAAATATCCTCATGAGCTACATTAATATTATATCACATGTTTACTAACCCTTTCTTTAAAGTAGATGGTTAATAGATATAAGGGTTATATCCTTTTGGAATTAAAACATAAAGAAACAGAAGTTTTAAAAGAAATAAGAGAGCTGCAAAAAGAAATAAAGAATTTGCAGTTTCATTCTTCATACCAGGCCATCCTCAATGGTAAAGTAATAAAGGGCTGCGGTATATGCACAAGGTCCAGGAGCATGACAATTGTCCTAGGGTACCGGTGCAACCTAGATTGCCCTTTTTGTTTTGCAGATTCTTATATAGCTCCCGGTCTCAAAGAAGACGAAAAATATAATAGAAGTGTATGCCTGAAAGATTTCTACCGTAATAATCTAAAATCCCCTATTTCTTGTAACTAGGAAATCCAAAACTTCCA
>CAYREF010000057.1:0-9398 GCA_964423265.1 uncultured Actinomycetota bacterium | reverse complement strand
TAAAGCGGTACGCGAGCTGGGTTTAGAACGTCGTGAGACAGTTCGGTCCCTATCCTCTGTGGGCGTAGGAGAATTGAGGGTTTTCGTCCCTAGTACGAGAGGACCGGGATGAACAAACCTCTGGTGTGCCAGTTGTCCTGCCAAGGGCATGGCTGGTTAGCCAAGTTTGTGATGGATAAGTACTGAAAGCATATAAGTATGAAGCCACATCCAAGACAAGTTCTCCCATCCATTAGGAGTAAGATCCCATGTAGAACACATGGTTGATAGGCTGGAAGTGTAATCGCAGCAATGTGTTTAGCTGACCAGTACTAATAGATCGAGGACTTAATATTTTCTAAAAAATGCTATGAAGTTTTGAGAGAATACCAGGTTTTTCAAGTTTGCGGTGGCGATAGCGAAGGGGAAACACCTGTTCCCATCCCGAACACAGAAGTTAAGCCCTTCAGCGCCGATGGTACTGCACTGGAGACGGTGTGGGAGAGTAGGTCGCCGCCGTTTTTTTTATGCATTCAATTCTATTTTTCACCAAAATTATTAAAATAATCCTGTATATTACTAAAAATAAGAATATTATTTCAATAATTAAAATAAATTAAATAATTATTAAATACTATATTTATTTTAGATAATTTAGTATAATTCCTAAAAAGTTATAAAAATTTTGTAATTTATGAATATTTTTAAAAAAATAAAAGGAGACCTATGAATACTGAGTTAAGTAAAATAAAAGATAAATTTAGCGAAAGAAATTACCAAAAATTAGAAAAAATCAGTAATTCTTATTTAAATAAATTTTTAAATAAGTATATTAGCATGCTTAATCCTGATAGTGTTTTTGTATGTGATGGATCAGAGGAGGACATACAATACATCAGAGATAAAGCAGTTAGCGATGGAGAGGAAAAAAAGTTGGCACTAGAAGGACATACAGCCCACTTTGATGGCTATAATGACCAGGCAAGGGATAAAGAAAAAACAAAATTTTTAGTAGAAAAAGGAGCTGGATTAGGGGCCGGATTTAATAGCATAGATAAAGAAGAAGGCTTAAATGAGGTATTTGGATTCTTTAATAACATAATGGAAGGAAGGCAGTTAATTGTAGCTTTCTTTAGCCTGGGGCCAACTGATTCAGTATTTAGCATTCCAGCAGTCCAGTTGACTGATTCAAGTTATGTAGCACATTCAGAATCCATATTATATAGGCAAGGTTATAATGAATTTGTAAAACGGGGAAATAAAGATAACTTTTTTAAGTTTGTCCATTCTGAAGGCAGGCTTGAAAATGCAGTAAGCGTTGATATAGACAAGAGAAGGATTTATATAGACACAAAAGAAGAAATAGTTTATTCAGTAAATACCCAATATGGCGGGAATACTATTGGATTAAAAAAATTAGCTATGAGGCTTGCAATCAGGCGATCTTCAGAGGAAGGGTGGCTTACAGAACACATGTTTATAAGTGGAATACATGGACCAAACGACAGGGTTACCTATTTTATGGGTGCTTTTCCTTCAATGTGTGGTAAAACTTCAACTGCCATGATTCCAGGCGAAACAATTATTGGGGATGATATAGCTTATATAAGAAATATTGACGGTCAGGTTAAGGCGGTAAATGTAGAGGAAGGAATATTTGGCATAATTAAAGATATAAATCCTGATGATGATCCTATAATATGGGAGGTGCTGCATGGCCAGAATGAAACCATTTTTTCTAATATATTGGTTACTGAAAAGGGAGAGACCTATTGGATAGGAAAGCCCACGGAAATGCCGGAAAAGGGAATAAATTACTCAGGGAAATGGTGGCGGGGAAAAACTGATGAAAAGGGAAATGAGATAACCCCTTCTCACAAAAATGCAAGATTTACCACTAATCTTACCAACTTAAAAAACCTTGATAAAAATTACAATAATCCTGACGGGGTAACTGTTGGAGGAATAATATATGGAGGCAGAGATTCGGATACCAGTGTTCCAGTCCAGCAGGCTTACGATTGGGTGCATGGAATAGTTTTAATGGGCGCATCCCTGGAGTCGGAAACCACCGCTGCTACCTTGGGTAAGACCGGGGTGAGGGTATTTAACCCTATGTCTAACATGGATTTTTTGTCAATACCAATTGACAAATACCTGGAAATGAATATTAATTTTGGGGGAAATGTAGACAACCCGCCTCAAATTTTTGGAGTTAATTATTTCTTAAAGGGTAAAGATGGGAGCTATTTAAACTCAATATTGGATAAAAGGATTTGGCTAAAATGGATGGAATTAAGGATCCACGAAGAAGTAGATGCAATAGATATTGGCACAGGATTAATTCCTAAATACCAAGATTTAAAAAGATTGTTTAAGGAAGTTTTAGGTAATGATTATAGCCCACAGGATTATGTAAAGCAGTTTACATTAAGAATACCTGAGAATCTTTCAAAGCTAGATAGAATAGAAAAAATTTATAATGAATCAAGGGATGAAATACCACCAATCTTATTTAAGCAGTTAAAAGAGCAAAGGGGCAGACTGGAAAATATACTGGATAAGCTGGGAGCCTATGTAGAGCCCAGTAAATTCTAGGATTATTTATAGAACTTATACATTACTAGCCCTGTACAGGGTTTAGGGTAGAAATATGTAGATTTTTGCGGTAGCAGGTATCCCTGGGCTGAGAAATCCTCCACTTCGCCTATTTCGGGAGCATTAAGGAGTATTGCCATATCAAAGTTGTTGTTAGCTATATTTTGGAATACTTCACCAATGGAATGGCTGAAGGATATTTTCTGGATATCGTTTTTAGGAATTATTTTCCCAATAATTAAGTTGTGCAAAATATTTACATCTAAATTTTCCCAGCTGCTTTTATTGCTGGAACTGGCGTTTAGGGTCAAAAAATAGGCTTTCCCGGATCTGTCATAAAGGCAAAACACTTTTTGGCTTTTTTTCTTAAGGCGTGTCATTTCTGAAATAATTTGTGTCTCATTGGCATTTTCTTGTAGCTGGATGTGAAAATATTTTTTAAGTCTGGCCATATAGTCCTGGGTTTTTTGAAATTTTTTAAATTTAATTAGCCGGTAAGTAGGCCAGATGGAGATATCTTTTTGACTGCTATTTACAAATAGGGTCAATATATAATTTTTAGACTCGCCGGAATCGTTAGCAGTTTCCATATATAATTTAGAGGTTTCGTACCGGTGGTGGCCGTCAGCAATTAAGATGGATTTTGATTCCATTAGTTCAGATATTTGTCTTATATTCTGCTGCTCTTTTATTTTCCATAATCTGAATTTTAAATCCTGGTCATATAAAGGGGATATAGTAATATCTGCTTCCTTTTTTCTACTACCAATATTTTGTATGAAATTACTCCTATCTTTATATATTGTATAAATAAGGCCGAAATTGGCCTTTGTTTTTTTAAGCAAATTAAACCTGTCTTGTTTTGGTTTAGCTAATGTATTTTCATGTCTTAATATCTTTCCTGTTGAATAAGGTTCAGTTTTCATTAATCCGATAAAGCCCGGAATTTTTTTTATAGAATTTTCTAATCTAAATTCTTCTTCAAAAAGGTAAAAACACTCCTCTCCGTCGAATACCAGTATTTCATCTTTTATCCATTTTTCCAGTAGGGACCCTGCATATTCATACTTATTTTTACCATTTTTTTTATCCGGGAGTATGAGATTAATTACATTATAAGGGCTGAATTTAGATATGTTGCTTTTCAAATCAGGTGTAATAATGTCATAAGGAGGGGAGAGAACTTTTGATAAGTCAGGTATTTTCCTTTGATTGTAAAACATGCCCTTAAAAGGGGATATTTCTACCATAAAAATCCTTAAAACAATAGTAATGAAACGTTGATATAATATAAAATTGAATTAAATTTATGTCAACCTATTTTCCTTATTGACCCTTAAATTAAAATAAGGTAGCATTGTAGAATAATGTATACATTATGCAAGAAAATCTAGTATAGGTGGTATATGGAAATCGAATTAGTAGAGAATGTTTTAAAGTATAATAAGGATCATGCAAAAGAAAATAAAAAATTATTTTCCAAAAATAAGATCTTAACATTAAACTTTCTTTCTTCTCCTGGTGCGGGAAAAACCTCCCTAATCATACAATCCTTAAAAAAGTTAAATAAAAATTACCATATAGGGGTTATCGAAGGTGATATATCTTCAACCCACGATGCAGAAAAGATAAGGCAATACACAGATAATGTAGTACAAATCAATACTGGCGGTAGCTGCCACCTAAATGCTTCTATGGTTAAAAACGCTTTAAATAAAATAGAATTGGATAGCCTGAATATATTATTTATAGAAAATGTAGGCAACCTGATTTGTCCCGTAAATTTTGATTTAGGAGAAAATTTTAAGGTGGTCCTTTCTTCAATTACTGAAGGGGATGACAAGCCAGTAAAGTATCCCCCGGTTTTTATAAAAAGCGACTTAGTGTTGCTTAATAAAATAGATATGTTGGGTCTGGGGGATTTCTCTAAAGATTTTTTCTTAAAAAAAGTGGAAAAGCTAAATCCAAAGGTAGAAGTTATAAGCTTATCCTGCAGGACCGGTGAAGGATTAGATAGCTGGATTAAATGGCTGGAAAATAATGTAAAAAAAGTTAAAAAAGCCAGGATTGTTTGACATAATTTAAGAATAATGTTATTTTTCATTTGTTACAAACCCTTTACAAGTATAATAATAGAAAGGAGATTGTATGCAATATAAGATATTAGAAAAAAGTGCGTATGATGATTTTGTAAAAGGTTTAATTGGTGATTATGATTTTATAGGGCCAGTCAAAAAAGACAATGCTGTCCATGATTTTGTCCCTATAAACAGTTTGGAAGAACTGGACACCTCTTATACCAAGACTACTATACCCCCCGCTAAAAAGTTATTGTTCCCCCCAAGTGAGAAACTGGTTGAGTACGAAATCGAAGATGAGATTAAAATTAAGCCCGTAGTTGAGAGTAAGGATATGGTTCTTTTTGGAATTAGCGCCTGGGATATTAATGGAATGAATTTTTTAGACAAATTTTTCTCTTTGGATTATGTTGATGAAAATTACTGGGAAAAGAGAAACAAGCTAACAGTTATAGGCATGGATACAGAGCCTACAGAGAATAATTTTGCACTAAGCATGGACGCTGAATATGCAACTGATGGGTTCGACCTTTATTTGCATGATTTAGGAGATAGGTATTTTGTAAGGATTAATACACCAAAAGGAAGTGAGCTGATAGAAAAATATGTAGATTTTGAGGATGCTTCTGAAAAAGATTTTAAGGATTTTGATAATTATATGGATCAGTACAGGAATAAATTTTCCAACAAGGTAGACATAAAGAGCTTTTATGACAATTTTGAACTGGTATACAATGATGAAGAATTTTGGAAAAAAGTTGCCAAAAATTGTTTTAGCTGTGGCTCATGCAACCTGGTTTGCCCCACTTGCTTCTGCTTTAATGTCAAAGATGACTTGATGCTGAATTTAAAAAATGGCGAAAAGACCAGGGAATGGGATTCATGTATGATTCCTGAATACGGTTTGGTAGCTGGAGGCCATAATTTCAGGCCCAATAAAGAAAACAGGCTAAAGCAAAGATACCGATGTAAGTTAAAAACTTATTTTGATAAATTCGGCCAATATGCATGCGTTGGTTGTGGAAGATGCATAGAGGCTTGTTTGGCAAAAATTAATATTTCCGAAGATGTTAATTCAGTGAAGAAAGAGGTGAATGTTTAAATGACATTGGAAATGGAAGAAAAAGAAAAAGACACTATTTATAAGCCGTTTGTAGCAACCATAAAGGGTATAAAAGAATTATCCCCGACTGAAAAACAGTTTGATATTCAGATAGATGATCCCAAAAAAAGAGATGCTTTTAATTTTCAACCAGGCCAGTTTGTTGAATTAACAGTATTTGGATTAGGGGAAGCACCTTTTTCCATACCTTCATCCCCCAGCAATAAAGATTATTTTGAATTATGTGTTAGAAATATCGGAAATGTTTCAGGAGCTCTACACAAAATGAAAGAAGGGGATAAGGTAGGAGTAAGGGGTCCCTTTGGAAAAGGCTATTTCCCTTACGAAGAAATGAAGGGCCATAATGTAATAATTATAGCCGGTGGTTTGGGTATGGCCCCTGTAAGATCATTAATAAAATATATATTGGAAAACAGAGATGATTATAAGAGGCTTGTTATAATCTACGGTTCAATTAACCCTGAGTTTTTGCTTTATAGGGATGAACTGGAAGAATGGAAGAAAAGGGACGATGTGGAAATATGTCTAACTGTAGATGAGCCGGATAAAGCATGGGAGGGAGAAGTAGGAGTTTGCACTAACTTAATTCCAGGTATAGATTGTCCTGTGGATGACTCTTATGTGATAGTTTGCGGACCGCCAGTTATGTATAAATTTGTTATACAAGAACTAGATAAAAAATGTTTTAAACCAGAAAATGTTTTCTTATCTCTAGAAAGAAGAATGGAATGTGGTGTAGGAAAGTGTAACCACTGCCATATTGGAGATAAGTTAACCTGTGTTGACGGTCCGGTATTTAGCTTATGGGAAATCAGAAATCTAAAGGAGGCAATATAATGAGTAAGCCAAAAGTAGGTGTATTTGGTTTTACTGGTTGTGGAGGATGCCAGTTAGAAATATTAAATTTAGAAGATCAGTTATTAGATTTAGTGAGCGCAGTTGATATTGTTCATTTTAGGGAGGCAATTACTGAATACAGCGATGATTATGATATAGCATTAGTGGAAGGTTCAGTAACCACAAAGCACGGTGTAGAGAGAATCGAAAAAATAGGCGGAATTGCAAAAATAATTGTTGCCATAGGTGCTTGTGCTTGTACTGGTGGATTGAACTGCCTAAAGAACTTATATGGGCTAGAAAAAGCCAAAGAGTTAGTATATGCTGACAAAAAGGATTGGATTGATTCTATTGAGGTCAAACCTGTAGATGCCTATGTGAAAGTTGATTATATGGCTAGGGGGTGTCCACCAAACAGGTTTGAGATAGTGGATATTGTAAGGTCCTTGCTGGTTGGCAGGAAACCTGAGATACCTAACTATCCTGTTTGCGTGGAATGCAAAAGAAATGGCAATACCTGCGTTTATGAGTTGGGTATGAGCTGTTTGGGTCCTATATCAAGAGCAGGCTGTGATGCAAGATGTCCCAATAGTGTGTCAGGATGCGAGGCTTGCAGGGGAGTCATTGATGATCCGAATGTAAATGCGCAAAAAGATGTATTAGAAGAACACGGTTTAACCGTAGAAGATATAATGGAAAATTTCTATCTATATAATGCTTGTAAAAAAATAGAGCAATAATGGAGGTAAAGTAATAATGGCAAATACTTTTAGCATAGAAGAGGAAAATGTTTCGAGAGTAGAAGGTCACGGTGACCTGGTACTTGATGTTAAGAATAAAAAAATAGAGAAATTGCAGTTCAGGATACCTGAATCTCCGAGGTTCTTTGAAGCCATGCTGGTAGGCAGAAATTGGGATATACCTTCCCATATAACTTCAAGGATTTGCGGCATATGTTCAGTGGCGCATACCTGTGCATCTCTTAAGGCTACTGAAAAAGCCCTGGGGGTGGAAGTAAATGATCAGATTATTAAGCTTAGAAAACTAATATTTCACCATGAATGTGTACAAAGTAATGTTTTGCACGTTTATTTTTTAGCTGCACCAGACTTTTTTGGGGTAGGCAGTGCTATATCTTTGGTAGATTCAAACCCAGATATTGTAGATATTGCTCTAAGGGTTAAGAAAATGGCCAATGACATGGTGAGAATAATTGGGGGAAGGGCAGTACATCCCATAAGAACAGTTGTAGGCGGATTTACCAAGTTACCTACTATGCAGGAAATGAAGCAAATGAAAGAAATGTTGCAATTGGCATATCCTGATTTGGAAAAAACACTTGAGGCTTTAAAAACTCTGGACCTTCCTGATTTTGAAAGGGAAACAGAATATATTTCTATATCAGACCCTGTAGATTATGCTCTTTATGATGGAAATATAAAGTCTACTGACGGATGGGAAATAGATGACCAGGATTATCTAGATAAAATTAACGAAAAAGTTGTCCAGCATTCGACAGGTAAGCATTGCTGGTCTTCAAGGGATTCCTACCTGGTAGGGGCTTTAGCAAGGTTTAACAATAACTACGACCAGCTTTCAGATAACGCAAAACAGTATGCTGAGGAGCTGGGGCTGCAACCTCTAAATTACAACCCGTTTATGAACAACATAGCCCAGTTTGTGGAAATAGTTCATAGCGTTGACGATTCCATCAAGTTAATAGATGAGATGATGGAAGAAGGGCTTGACAAAGACAAGGCAATGGTAGATGTTAAGCCTAAAGCTGGAAGGGGAGTTGGAGTAGTGGAAGCTCCAAGAGGCCTTCTGATACATGATTATACCTATGATGGCGAAGGAAAGATAGAGAAAGCTAATTTGATAATCCCTACCAACCAGAATTATGCTAACATCGAAAAAGACATGGAAGCATTAGTACCGACTGTAATAGATAAAAGCGAAGATGAAATAAAATTAGCTTGTGAAATGCTAATAAGGGCTTATGACCCGTGTATTTCCTGCTCCACACATTTCCTAAACGTAAAGCTTGTAAATAAATAATATCGATGAATTCAGAAAATAATAATATTCCCAAAACTGATAAAATAATTATCGGTTTTGGGAATATTTACATGTCCGATGATGCAGTAGGCTTGAGGGTGCTGAAAGAGCTGAAAGGCAGAATAAAGGGAGCTGAACTAATTGATGGTGGTACTTCTGCTGCAGACCTAATTATTCATGCAAAAGATACAAGAAAAATCATTATTATAGATGCAGTAGATGCTGGCCAGGATATTGGTGGGATCGTAAAGTTTAAGGCAGATGAGGTCAGTCATTTTAAACACAGAATAAAAAGTTTTTCTCTACATGACTTTGATCTAGCTAAAGCACTGGGAATTATAAAGAGCTTAAAAATTGATGTTGAAATAATAGTGATTGGAATAAAACCCAAAAATATAAGTTTTGGCAATGGCTTATCCGCTGAAGTTGAAAAAAAGGTAGCTGAAATTGCAGAGATGGTAGTTAAGGAAGTAAATGATTGAAGCTGTCAATTTACAGTAAGAAAATTGAAGGCATAACTATCATATACAGCGCCAATTTCAAAGTACAGAATTGTGATATTTGGCTACCTGCCCCAAATAGTACAACAAACCGTGTAGTAATAGAAATTACTTTAGTTATAAGGAAACCTAGAAAAGGAGATCTGTAAATACTGGCAAAAACATTAGGATTCTCAATCCTTTAAGAGGGGAAGCAGTTATTACGAACAGGCCTATGTTATATTT
>CAYREF010000056.1:0-9612 GCA_964423265.1 uncultured Actinomycetota bacterium | reverse complement strand
ATGGGGTTATTGGAGACTGTGATGGATGAAAGTACAGAAAAAAACTTGCACAACCATTAAATCTTAATGGAATTAACTCTTTAATTGAATGGGTTTACAGCAGGCCATTTTCAACCGGGAAAATTGCTGGCCTTGCAAAAGTGGTATGTAAAACAGCAGCTTTGGGTGATGAAGTAAGCATAAACATATTAAGTGAAGAGGCAAATGAAGCTTTTATTTCAATATGCACAGTTGCAGAAAAGCTGGGATTAAAAAACAAAGAATTCGACCTTGTTTTTGTAGGTAGCGTATTTAAGTGCAAAAAATATTTTAAAAAAGTCCTAGAGGAAAAATTATGGAATGAGTTTCCAGACATCAATTTAATTCCTCTTACAGAAAAGCCGGTTACCGGAGCTGTAAAACTGGCATTAACCCTGAAAAATAATTGACTTTAATTGTTTTTTATATATAATTTCTTAAAAAGTAACAAAAATTATAAACATGGAATCAAATCCTGGAAAATATATAGACAATTCTAAAAACCTTTTTAGCAAGATATGCTTGCTTAAAGATAATACTTGCTGGCGTAGCTAACCCCTAGCTTTTGCCAGTGTTTGGCCCTATTTTTTAAGCAATTATCAATTAACAAACCATAAAAGCATTACTCCAAACATTGGTATTTCGTTTTTATTATCAAAATCATTGGAGTAATTATGTTTAATCTAAATGAAAAACAATATAAAAAATTAAAAGACAATTTTATTTTAATACCCCTTTGCAGGGAATACATGGTAGATACTGAAACTCCTGCTTCCCTGTTTTTAAAAATTAAAAAGGCTAAACCCAATATCTTCCTGCTGGAAAGCATAGAAGGGCTGAAAGGCCTCTCCAGATATTCAATAATAGGGGTGGATTTTAGCCACAAGATAGAATTTAGCAAGGGAACCTTCTCCATTGAAGAAAAAGGTGGGAAAAAACACATTACACAAACCAGGAAGCCATTAAAAAATCTTAAAGAGTTTATGGATAATATTTCTATATATAAGGATAACAGCCTTTCCCATTTTGTGGGGGGAGCTGTAGGCTATTTAAGCTATGACCTGGTGAATTATTTTGAAAACATCCCGCTTCCCCCTACAGGTTCGGGTTATCCTGACATGTTGTTTTACTTGACGGAGACAATAGTAGTTTTTGACCACTTTCTAAATATTATGAAAATTATCTCCACTGTGAGCGGAAACAGCCCGAAAGCCTCATACGAAGCTTCGGTTTCCAATATCCAAAGGATTGAGGATATAATATTCAATACTAGAAATATATCCAATGGCAAGAATATTATCAGCAGCAAAGGTATTACTAAAACTGAGGGTTTTGAATCCAATTTCAGCCAGGATAAGTTTTTAGATTCAGTGAGAAAGGCAAAAAAATATATAACTGCAGGGGAGGCTTTCCAGATAGTGCTGTCGCAAAAATTCAGCACCAGCACCAACATTGACCCATTCAGGATTTACAGGGGACTGAGGACTACTAATCCATCACCATACATGTATTTTTTGGATTTCGGCAAATTTAAAATTATAGGTTCTTCCCCTGAACCCCTTATAAAAATAAAGGATGGCCAAGTCTTAACCTGCCCTATTGCTGGGACAAGGAAAAGGGGAGAAAATAATGAAAAAGATAAGGTACTGGCTGAGGATCTGCTGGCTGACAAGAAAGAAAAGGCCGAACATAATATGCTGGTAGACCTGGCGCGAAATGATCTGGGAAGGGTATGCAGCTATGGCTCAGTAAAGCTTCAAAGCTATATGGATATTGAAAAATATTCACATGTAATCCACCTGGTATCCAGGGTGGAAGGGAAGCTATCAAAAGACAGGTCAATATACGAGGCTCTAATGAGCGTATTTCCAGCCGGTACATTAACCGGGGCTCCGAAGGTAAGGGCAATGCAGATAATAAGTGAGCTTGAGCCCGAGAGGAGGGGCCCTTACGGGGGTGCAGTTGGCTATTTTGGCTATGACGGTAGTTTGGATAGCTGTATCACTATAAGGACTGCAATAATGGACGGGCAAAAAATTTATATCCAGGCGGGCGCAGGCATTGTTTTTGACTCAGTAGCAGAGAATGAATACCAGGAAACAATTAATAAGGCAAATGCTCTTTTTAAGGCACTAACACTTGCTAAAGGAGGGGAAAATGTTACCAGGAATAATAGATAAATTATTAGACTTTAAAAATCTTAGTTTGCTTGAATCCTATAAAGCCATGAAATACATAATCAGCGGCAAAGCCAATGATTGCCAGATTGCCTCTTTTCTTACCGCCCTGAAAATGAAGGGTGAAACTATTGAAGAGATAAGCGGGTTTTCTAAGGCTATGCTGGAGGCAGCAACTAAATACAAGTTAAGCCATAAGGTAATTGTAGATACTTGCGGCACAGGGGGGGACGGCAAGAATACATTTAATATCTCCACTACTGCTGCATTTATTGCTGCCGGAGCCGGCATAGTAATTGCCAAGCATGGAAACCGCGGGGTTTCAAGTTTAAGCGGTAGTGCAGACGTATTAGAAGAATTGGGGGTTAAAATAAGTATTGAAGCGGGTGATGTGGTAAACTGTATTGAAAAACTGGGAATCGGCTTTATTTATGCCAGGGATGCGCATAAGGCAATGAAAAATGTGGCTAAAGCACGAAGAGATTTAGGTATGAGGACAATATTTAATATACTTGGCCCCATTACCAACCCTGCTATGGCCACCGGTAGGGTACTGGGGGTTTTTGATAGAAAGCTAATGGACAAGATGACCTATTCTTTAAAAGAATTGGGAATAAACCGGGCTTTGGTTGTTTATGGTCTTGAAACCCTGGATGAAATCTCTGTATCCGGTGACACTCTGGTATCTGACCTTAATGCCGGCAAGGTTAAAAAATATACCATAAATCCCAAGGATTTTGGATTAAGCCTATTTCCATTAAAAGAACTTACGGGGGGAAGCCCGAAAGAGAATGCGGAGATCCTTTTAGGGATCCTTTCAGGAAGAGAAAAGGGAGCAAAAAGGATAGCCTCCATACTCAATGCCTCTGCAGCCATAATTGCAGGAGGAAGGGCTAAAGATTTCCCTCAGGCCATTGGATTGGCAGAAAATTCAATAGATAGCGGCATGGCTTTGGAAAAATTGAATAAATTAATAGAAATGACCAATAAATGTTAACAGGTGAAAGGGAGATTTTGGAATATTTAAAAAACATATTAATAAGCAAGAAAAAACAACGCCCTAACTTAAAATGCAGGAGAGTAAAACCCAGTAATTCTAATTTTTTAAAAAATTTTGAAAAAGGGAAAATAAATATTATTGCAGAAATAAAGAATGCTTCTCCCTCTAAGGGAGTTTTAAACCATTTTGAGGTTAGAAAAATAGCTTCAGCCTATAATAAGTTCCAGTGTTTTATTAAAGGCATTTCTGTGCTTACCGAACCCCTGTATTTTAAGGGGAGCATTGATAATATAAAGAAGGTAAAAGAAGTCACCGATATTCCAATTTTAAGGAAAGACTTTATTATTTATCCGGAACAAGTTTATGAAAGCGTAAACCACGGGGCTGACTGTATCCTTCTGATAGCTTCGCTGATGAGCAAGAAAAAATTAAAAGCTTTATATAACCTGGCAAAAGAACTTAACTTGGATGTTATGGTTGAGGCCCATAATTTGGATGAATTTCAAAAAGCTTTAGATATGGGAGCAGATATAATTGGCATAAATAACAGGAATTTAAAAGATCTCCAAATCGAGAAAGGCAATACAGTAAATATAATAGATAAAGTTGCAAACAGCAAACTGCAGGATGTAAACATTATTTGTGAAAGTGGAATTGAGCATACAAAACATATTTTAGAGATGCAGCGCCAGGGAATTTGCAATTTCCTTATAGGTACTTATTTTATGAGGGCTAAAAGTGTAATAACCACCCTGTCATATCTGGAACTGGCCTTGGACAAGGAAGGATTGATATAGGTGGTATGGATTAAAGTATGTGGAATTACTAAAAGAGAAGATGCTTTGGCTATTTCAGACTTTCATCCTGATGCTTTAGGTTTTGTATTTTATCCAAAAAGTAAAAGATATATAAGCCTTGACAAAGCTGGGGACGTAATCAATAGTATCAGAAATAAATACAGGGGAAACTCTCCCGGAATGGTAGGAGTATTTGTAAACGATGATCTTGATTTTATAAAGAAGGCCAGCCTCAAGCTGGGGTTGGATTATCTGCAGTTTTCGGGGGATGAAGATCTGGAGTACCTACAGGAAGTAAGGAAAGATACTGGCAAAAAAATAATTAAATCTATGAGGGTTGGAACAAACCAGGATATATCAAGTCAAATAAAATATTTCAGGAAAACAGCAGACTATATTTTGCTTGATAGCTGTCCCGGGCAAGGCTATGGTGGTTCAGGGATAAGGTTTAACTGGGAACTTGCAAAGGATTGCATGGGTTACCTGCCGGTTATTCTGGCAGGAGGACTTGGCCCAGAAAATATTTCCGAGGCAATTATAAAATTGCAGCCGTTTGGTGTTGATGCTTCATCAAAGCTTGAAAGTAGCCCTGGCAAAAAAGATATAGTAACAGTTAGGGAGTTCATAAGTAAGGCAAGAACTGTAGAAAGGCAAACGGAGATGGTGAAAAATAAAAAAGGTTATTTCGGAAAATACGGGGGGATGTTTGTCCCCGAGATATTGGTGGATGCTTTAAAGCAGCTAGAAAAAAACTATTATAAATTTAAACAGGATAAAAGTTTTAAAAAAGAGTTAAAAGAATTGCTAAAAAATTATGCGGGACGGCCAACCCCCTTATATTTTGCAGAAAACTTAACTGACTTCATAGGAGGTGCAAAAATCTACCTTAAGAGGGAAGACCTATGCCATCTGGGAGCCCACAAGATAAATAATACCCTTGGGCAGGTGCTGCTGGCTAAAAAAATGGACAAGAAGAAAATAATTGCTGAAACTGGTGCTGGTCAGCATGGGGTATCAACTGCTGCCTGTGCGGCGCTTATGGGATTTGACTGTAAAATTTTTATGGGCAAAATTGATATAAAAAGGCAGAAGCCCAATGTAAGGAGGATGCAGCTTCTGGGCTCAGAAGTAGTGGAAGTAACCTCGGGCAGCATGACCTTAAAAGATGCTTGCAATGAAGCCTTAAGGTATTGGGTCTCTAATATCGATGATACTTATTATGTTCTCGGATCTGTGGTAGGCCCCCACCCTTATCCTACTATGGTAAGGGATTTCCAGACTGTAATAGGAAAAGAGCTTAAAAAACAGGTTAAAAAAGAAGGCATAAATCCCGACTACCTGGTTGCCTGTGTAGGAGGAGGAAGCAATTCAATAGGCATGTTCTATCCCTTTATAGGCAATAGCAGAATAAATATGGTGGGCGTTGAAGCCGGAGGGAAAGGTATAAATACTAAAAAACATGGGGCTTCGATTTCGGGAGCTAAAGAAGGTGTTTTTCACGGATCTTTAAGCTATGTTTTACAGGACAGGTTTGGCCAGATAAGGGAAGCCTATTCTATTTCTGCAGGACTGGATTACCCTGGAGTGGGACCGGAGCATGCCCATCTTGCGGATTCAGATAAAGTAAGCTATGTAAACGTATCGGATAAGGAAGCGCTTGAAGCTTTTAAGTTGCTCTCAGAAAAAGAGGGCATAATTCCTGCCCTGGAAAGCAGCCATGCACTGGCATATGTAGCTAAGATTGCTGGAAGGCTGGAGAAGGATAAAGTTATTATTATCAACCTGTCCGGAAGGGGAGACAAAGACATAGACAGTGTATATAAAGAAGTAAATAAAGGAAGGAAAAAAATTGGAAGGCAGTAAGATTGGCTTGACATTTAAAAAGCTGGGCGGTAGAAAAGCATTTATCCCTTTTATAACCTGCGGCTATCCAGATATGGATAAATTCCTTCAATTATTTAGCCTTCTGGCAGAAACAGGGGCAGATATTATTGAAATAGGGTTGCCTTTTTCTGATCCATTGGCAGATGGGCCGGTAATACAGGAAACATCCAGGGTGGCTTTAGAAAATGGGGTAAATGCTGATATTTTGTTTAGCTCGGTAAAAGAAATCAGAAAAAAACACGGGATTCCTATAGCAGTAATGACTTATTTTAATCCTGTATACAACTATGGCATAGAGGACTTCCTTAAGAAATGCAAGAGAGAGAATGTTGACGGATTAATAATTCCTGATTTGCCATTAGAAGAATACTGGAGTTTTAACCATTATTTTAAAAGGTCCAAAATTGACAATATCATGCTGGCATCCCTTACTTCCAGCAACAACAGGCTTAAAAAAATTGCAGAAATTGGCAGGGGATTTCTGTACTGCGTTTCTGTTAAGGGAATTACAGGAATAAGGCCTGACTTGAGAGAAGAGGTTAAGGGTTTTTTAACCAGTTTGAGGGAAATAACTAAGTTGCCTCTGGCATTGGGTTTTGGCTTGTCCAACAAGAAGCAAATAGCAGAGATAAAAGATTATTGTGATGGCATTATAATTGGAAGTAAAATATTATCAACGGTAATAGAGAATAAGGATTTTGGAAAAGCTCTGGGGGAAATAGAAAGCTTTACCGGAGAAATAGGAAAAATATTAAAGAGTTAAACAGGTATGTTTAAAAAAATTAGTATAATATTAATCACTGCTATAACTGCCATTACAATAGCTTCCTGTTCCGGGGGGCAGTTGACAGAAACAAGCAAGCTGGAAAAACAGCCCCAGGTTCCAGCGGAGAATGAAACCGTAGACTATCCCCAAGAATTTAGTGGGAAACTAGCTATATCCAGGGTTAGTGAAATAACCATTCCCGGACAGGCAATAGATGTGGATGTTGAAGGCAGTTATGCTTATGTTACTGATGACCTGGGCCAGTTATATGTTATAGATATCTCCAGTAAGGAAAACCCTAGGATTGTCAGCAAGGTTAGAAATATTGACTCGGCAAATATTGTAATTGCCAAAGGCAGCTATGCTTATATCTCTTATACCAGCTGGCAAAAAGATGCAGAAGAAGTATACTCAGAATGTGGATTTAAAATCATAAGTATTTTAGATGAGGAAAAACCCCAAGTCATCAGCAATTATATTAGCGGTAAAAACACCAGAAAATCAGTCCAAGTGCTGTTTGTTGATAGCAATTATGCATACCTTAATACTACCGAGATGGTTGACGGAGAGCAGATAAGCCAGCTTGAAATAGTAGATATAGAAAATAAGGATAAGCCTAGGTTAATATCAAAATTAGGCATAGAAGGAATGCCCTGGAGTGTGTGGGTAAGCGGGAAATATGCTTATGTAAACACCAGCATTTACCAGGAAGAAGAGGAAACAGAAAGCCGGCTTCTAGTTATTGATATTGAGGATAAGAATAACCCCAAAAAGGTTGGAGACTGCCAGTTGCCAGAGGGGACTGCTGGCATTTATGTGGAGGGAAATTTTGCCTATGTTTCAAATAATACTAAAGGGGATGAAAATGCCAGCAGCAGCCTGAAAAGCTACTTGCAGGTAGTAGACATATCTGACAAAAACAGCCCGAAACTTATGGGCAAATGTGAAATTCCAGGCCAGGGATGGGAGCTGGATATGATGGGCAACTTTGTTTTTGTATCTGATTTAGAAGGTGGGGTATTTGCAGTTGATATAACCGAGAAGGATAATCCGGTTATTGCTGATAGCCTTTACACTGGAGGGACATCTTATGATATAACCCTGGAGGACAATTTTGGATATTTGGCGGATGGGTTTTCAGGGTTGGCCATAATATTATTGTCTGGCGGCCAATCCGGTGCTGATACAGTTAAATTAACCCCAAAAGCAATTTTTGAAGTTTTTGGAGATAATATTGGCGAATACAGCTATCCGGTAGGGGTTCCCGTTTATTTTTCTGCTGCATCTTCTTATGACCCGGAAGGGGAAGAGCTGGATTTTTATTGGGAAATTGAAACCCAAACCCTTGAGGGCAGGGAGATTTCATATGTGTTTAACCTTCCGGGAGAATATGAGGTAAGCCTGGAAGTATCTGACGGCCAACACTCTGACCGTGCTGTAAAAACTGTAAAGGTTAGGGAAACCCAGTCCTGCATAGTACCTGTGGATAAGAAGAATTTTAAGATAGAAATAGAATATAGGATAAAAAATAATGGGCCGGGTATTCTGAAAGATCTGGAATGCTTTGCCAGCATCCCGCAGACCTATAAGCCTTTCCAGATTGTAAAAGAAGTGAATCCAAGCATTAGTAACACCGATGTAGTATATGACCAGAGCTGGAATAAGATTCTCAATTTTGATTTTGAAGGGGAAGAACTTAAACCGGGAGAGGAGTTAACCGCAAGAATAGTTTGTAATGTGGACATGCTTCAGTTTGATTTTCTGGACATGGATTACAGAAGTTTAAAATACCCAGAAGAAGATGATGATTTAGTGCTATATACCATGGATGACCTCTACATTGATTCAGACCACCCCCAGATACGGGAGACAGCCAAAGAGGTTGTAGGGGATGAGAAAAGGCCGGCAGTTATAATGGAAAAGCTTTACTACTTTGTAATAAACCATCTAAATTATGACTACCAGAGGGCAGAAGACAGAAATTATCCCCTCCTTTATGCTTCAGAAATCCTGGATAGAGGGGAAGGGGTATGCGCTGACTATGCGATTCTCTATACAGCTTTGTTGAGGGCATCCGGGATTCCCTCCAGAGTTGCCAGCGGAATTCCCATTTATACCCTGATGTTAGAAGGTGGCCAGTTAAGCATGGGTCATGCCTGGGTGGAAATAAAGTTTCCGGAATTTGGCTGGATACCGGTAGATATAACCATTGAGAATAGGTTCATGGCCAGGGATATGAATATGAATCTTATAACCCAGCGGGGCTCCGGCTTCCTGCATAAAAATACAACCATGGATTGGTCCAGCTATTACTATGATGGGTTTAGTTATAGCTGGGAAGGTGATGAAACTCCTGATGTTGAACAGCAACTGACCTACAGTATCAAGGAGTGATATAAATCTGAATAAAAATATTTTTATTCAGATTTATATAGAAGGTAAAGCTAATATTGATCCACACCTTTATATCCAGGCAGTTATATCTGAAAATCAGGATTAAAGATTGCTTTTTGATAAATCCGTAAGACAATCCGGGATAAGAAAACAATGCCTGTGGATATTGTGGCTAGTAAAGAAAAGAAATTCAATCAGCCTAAATTGCCTAAGGCAATAGAGCATTAAATTGAACAGGACGGGGTCTTGCTATATGTTAATATAGAAGAAGCCCAGAAATGGCAAAGACTTGTTGATATGGATTTAAGTACAACAGTATCTTACAGGTATGGATCTACTTCCAATAGGGATTAGATTAATTATGCAAGCTTTACCTGGAATATTTAAGTGCTTTTGAGAATATAGCAGACCAATGTTTAGGTCTTACAGCATATGATGCTTAACCCAGATATCCAATGAAAATATTATGGGCAATAGAAGATATGGAGGAAGCTTTAAATAGTGCAAAGGCGGCTAAGGGGTTTGTAATCTATGTTATTAAAGGGAAAATAGAAAAACAAGATGGATTAAAAACAC
>CAYREF010000055.1:0-11226 GCA_964423265.1 uncultured Actinomycetota bacterium | reverse complement strand
TCATTCAGTTCAAATACCTTTTTGGAGGCGAGAACTTTATACAGCCTTCTGCATTCACCTATGCAGAATATGCCAGGAGAGGGTTTTTTGAACTAGTTGTAGTATCGGTTATTAACTTTCTTATTATCCTTATAGCGGTCTGGTTCCTAAAAAAAGAGAATAAAAGGAGCACCATTGCTATTAAAATATTACTATCACTGCTAGTGGGTTTTACTTTTGTAATGATAGCATCTGCTTTTTACAGAATGTTTTTATATGAGCAGGCTTACGGTTTTACTTACCTTAGGATATTCGTGCAGGCATTTATGGGCTTGTTATTCTTTCTTTTTATCTTAAATACGATTTTTATCTGGTATGAGAGATTACCAATAATAAAAGCTTATTTTATAGCGGCTCTTGTAGTTTATATTGTATTAAATTTTGCAAACGTGGATGTCATTATAGCCCATAATAATATACAAAGATATAGAGTGACAGGCCAGATAGATATAGAATACCTAAAAGGTCTTTCCTATGATGCTATACCCGAGATGCAGGTGCTGCTGGAAGATGAAGAGGTAGGAGATATAGTATTATCACATTTTAAACAGAAAGAGATGGAACTAAAAGAACAGGATACATGGCAAAGCCTTAATTATTCCAGGGCCAGAGCATCTAATATAATAGACAGATACCTAAAATAATTGTTTCACTTGCAAAGGTTCTTGCAAATTATTAGAATTTAAAAGGTAAACTCACAATTTACTTATGGAGCAGGTTCTTTAGGGAATGACAGCTATTTTATTTTCTATAAATAATGGTCTAACTAAGAATACTATTAAGGTATAAAATACCCTTGCTTATTTCCAGAGTTTGGGAATATTAGAATTATTCCAGTATTTTTCTAAACCTTTTCAGGCCTGTTTCCAATTTTACAAACAATGGCGTACCATAAAAAAAAATTTCTAGTTTTTTTAATTTTTTCCTTTAAACTAATAAATGGAGGTTGATATGAAAGAAGCTTATTTATATAAAAGAGTAAAGAATAATAAGGTTAGCTGCAAACTGTGTAACCATTTTTGCCTTATCGGGGAAAACAGTTTGGGTAAATGCGGGGTAAGGAAAAATACTGATGGGACCCTTTATAGCCTGGTATATAGAAAATTGATATCAGAAAATGCAGACCCTATAGAAAAGAAACCCTTATTCCATTTTTTACCTGGTACATTATCTTTATCTATTGCCACAGTGGGATGTAATTTTAAATGTCTTTTCTGTCAGAACTATTCCATTTCCCAGGTAGGATCCGAGGAAGAAATACATGGCCAGGATATTTCTCCGGAAAGGGTAGTAGAAGATGCAAAAAATAATGATTGCAAGAGCATATCCTATACTTATACAGAGCCAACTATATTTTTTGAATATGCTTATGATGCAGCTAAGATAGCTGCTGGGAATGGATTAAAAAATGTTTTTGTTACCAATGGTTATATGTCAAAGGAATCTTTGGACATGATTAGCCCTTATTTAGATGCTGCAAATGTGGATCTTAAAAGTTTTTCTGATGATTTTTACAGGAAACAGGTGGGGGGAAAGCTTAAACCTGTACTTGAGAATATAAGGTATATGAAAAAGCTAGGAATTTGGATTGAAATTACAACTCTAGTGATACCAGGTTTGAATGATTCTAAAGAAGAACTGAATGAAATAGCGGAATTTATTCAGGATACTGGCAATGATATACCCTGGCATCTAAGTGCTTATTATCCACAATATAAGTCAAAAATCCCACCTACAAGCGCTGCTAAAATAGAACAGGCGGTAGAGATTGGGAAAGAAGCTGGTTTGAAGTATGTTTATGGCGGCAATGTTTACAGTAATGATTTAGAGACTACTTATTGTAAGAATTGTGGTCATCCTTTAATTAAAAGATTAAGCTTTTCTATTGCTAAAAATAACGTTAAAAACGGAAAGTGCCCAAATTGTGGTAAAAAAGTTGACGGCCTTTTTTAAAGCTAAGCTTAACTTTTATCTAAATTTATCATATAATTAGCACTTGCTAAATTAGGCGGCATAGCCAAGTGGTAAGGCAGAGGTCTGCAAAACCTTTAACCCCGGTTCGAATCCGGGTGCCGCCTCCAGATTTTAATTTGGAGCTCTCCGCCAACAACTGGGCAACCCGATCCTGAGCAGCAGTCTTAACGTCTGTAGGAAGGGAATTATTTGGCTTACTTTTATACAATAATTTAATATATTAACCTTTACAATATTACATAAATATGAAATAATATGGTTTACTTTATAACAATTACTTTATTATAAAAATGTTTGACCGGGAAATAATTAAAGAATTAGATAAGTGGGCAAATAGGCCAAATAGAAAACCTCTTATATTACGTGGTGCCAGGCAGGTAGGAAAAACAACCGCGGTAGAGATCTTTTCAAAGCAGTTTGAACAATATCTATATTTAAACCTTGATATTCAATCAGAGAGAAGAATTTTTCAAAGAGGATATGATATTGGCCAGCTTGTTCAGGCTATTTTTTTAGAAAAGAATAAAACTATATCCAATGGTAAAATACTTATATTTATAGACGAAATACAGAACTCTCCTGAGGCGGTGTCCATGCTACGATATTTTTATGAATCAAAGTCTTCCAGAGATTATCACGTCATTGCTGCCGGTTCTTTATTAGAATCACTCATTAATAGAAATGTAAATATTCCTGTTGGTAGGGTTGAATATTTATATATGAAACCTCTGACCTTCGGGGAATATTTAAATGCAATAGGTAATATCCAATCTTTTGATATTCTTAAGCAAATGCCTTTTCCTGATTTTGCTCATGAAAAGTTATTGAAAGATTTTTACCAATATACTCTGATAGGTGGAATGCCGGAAGTAGTAAAAACATATAAGAAGAATAAAGATATTGCTGGCCTAAGGATGGTTTATGAAAGCCTACTGACGTCATACCTTGAGGATGTTGGAAAATATGCCAGAAACAATACTATTGCCAATGTTATCAGACACGCAATAGAGAATTCTTTTTATTCAGCAGCTAACAGAATAAGATTTAAAAGATTTGGTCATTCAAAATATAGATCAAGAGAAATGTCTGAGGCTTTAAAGACAATTGAAAAAGCAATGCTAATATATTTAATGTATCCTACAACCACAGTCGATATTCCAATTGAACCTGACAACAAAAAATCACCAAGACTGCATATCCTTGATACAGGATTAATAAACTATTTTGTAGGACTTCAAAAGGAACTATATGGCACTAGGGATCTGGATAGCTTCTATGAAGGAAAGATTGCAGAACATATAGTAGGGCAGGAACTACTGGCAGAAAGTCAAAGCATAATAAAAAGAGTTGGGTTCTGGGTTAGGGAAAAAAAACAATCAAGTGCCCAGGTTGATTATGTAATGTCTTTTAATAATTATCTTATACCTATTGAAGTAAAGAAAGGGAAAGTAGGTAGGCTTAGATCATTACATGAATATATTGACCGAACACAACATAATTTTGCTGTAAGAGTATACTCTGGTAAATTATCAATTGATAAAGTAAAAACAATTAGGGGAAAGAAATATTTCCTTTTAAACCTGCCATTTTATCTGGTGGGCAAAATAAATGAATATCTTGGTTGGTTTTTGCAGAAAGTATAAAAAACATACTAAAAATTGTTTTATTCTAGTAAAAGAATAGATAAAAATGAAAAAAATTAATAATACTTTTAGGTTTTATTTTTATTGATTTTGCTAGCCATTCTTTTAACAGTATGGGGTGCCGCCTCCATTTAGTCTATATCCATAAAATTAAATTTTAGCAGCCTGGTACATTGCTTGAATTTATTCTCCAGGTCCTGCCTGGAATTTCCCCCAACATTGATAACTGCATACCGGTAGCTTTGCATATCCTGCAGATATTCTGAAAGTTTGTTTCCCTCCTTGCCATATATTTCTACTCTGGCATCGGGAAAAAGAGATAAAATCTTCTCCAAGTCTTCTCTTTTTGGCAATTTTATTATTTTCTTATCTTTGAAACACCTTAACGCAAAACTGGTGGCATATTTAAAATTTCCACCTCCTTTTTTAAAACCAGGCTTTCTTCCCAGGGAAATATCTATCTGTATTTTATAAGTATTAGTTCCTTCAACTTTTTCCATCAGGTCTGCAAACTGGCTAGCCATCCTGGGATTGACTTCAATAATTTTTACGGTGTTATCACAGGGGTTATAGAAAAATTCTATGTTAAATATGCCATTATTAAATTTAATAAAAGAGATAAAATTCCTGGCAATTTCGCACATCCTCTCTTTAATATTTGGTGGTAGGGATGAAGGGTATTCAAATCTTTTAAAACTGATAGTATCCGGATACATTATAGAATCTGTAATTCCTAGTACCTTTATCTTACCTCCGAAAACATATCCTTCCAAGGTTACCTGCTGGCCGGTCAGCAGGCTTTCTGCAATCAAGTAATCTGCATTAATTTTGAAATCTGAATACTTTTTTAACAAAATATTTAAGGGCTTTGCAAATTTCCGGCTATGGTCTACAACCGACTTTATGTATTTCTTGTATTGGTAAACATTATTAATTCTTGATGCAAATATGGAGAAAAATGATTTAACTGGTTTTAGGAAGATAGGGAAATAGGGTGGCCTGCTGCTATTCTTGCCAGAGGGATTAACCAGAAAGAAAGAGGGAACAGCATCGGACACTACTTTACTCTGGTAAATTCTGCTGTAATATTTGTGCTGGCATAAAAGATTTGGAAAAATTCTTATTCCGGGGATATCTAGATCTTCGGACAGTATGCTGGCTATTATTGGGGCTGGGTAATCATGGGTGGCGGTAATTCCATCTATTTTCATGTGTTTAAAATCTTTTTGGAATTTTTCTATGAATTTAACGGGATCAAATTTTTCCAGATTTTCGCGGAGGTTTTTACCATAAAAAATATAGTTATGATTATATTTTTCTTCTGCCTTTAATTTTTCTATTTCCCTGAAATCCCTAATTGTAGGGCAGAGAATTACTAGGTTTTCCATAGGCAAAAATTTTTAAAATTACAGTATTTATCCTACCACATAAGGCCCAATTTGCCATGTAGGGATATGAGAAATCTATGTTAAACGGAGGTGTTGCAGAAAACATAATATTTGTATATATCAAAATAAAATTGAGACAAGCTTTATGCTAGGTTTGAATTTTTAAAACAGCTCTCTTTAAAGTATTGTTTTAAGGTTACATATTCTCAATTATTTTGTATTATTGTACTATTATTTTATGTAATCTGGAGGCTATATGAATTACAAGGAAAGGGTAATGGCTGCATTAGATAGAAAACAGCCAGACAGGGTTCCTGTATTTGAATTATTGATAGATGAAATAAGTGTGGTTAATTTGGCTAAATTGTTATTTCCGGATACCAAAGCCCAGGCTAAAAAGACAAGGTTTGGGGAGGAAAGCAGCAAGATATTAGATTTGTATTGCTCCATTATCGGAGAATTGGATATAGATTCTACCACCACCAATTTTTCTGTAGGCCTAAAGGAGATTGGGGAAAGCCGCGGTAAAGATAAGTTTGGCACTTTATACTATCTGTCTACCCACGGGGAGCCAATGCCCCTGGAAGGGCCTGTTAATTGCCCTGAAGATGTCAGGAAGATAGATATGGTGTCAAAATTAAAAGATGAAGATTTTGGCGGTGTGAGATATGTAACCAGTAAACTGGGAAAAGAAAAAGCTCATTTTTTAAATGTAATGGACCCCTTTAAATTAAGCTGGAGACTTACAGGGGGGATGCAAAATTTGCTTGAAGATTATGTGTTGTATCCTGAAATGGTGCATAACTTGGCCAGGATAGCAACTGATTTTGACATGGCAGTTATAGATATGGCCTCTAAAATTGGCATTGATGTGATTGCAATGCCCGGGGATTTAGCGACTGAGGAAAATACTATAATGTCGCCAGAGCATTACCGGAAATTTATAAAACCCTACCATGTAGAGCTGGTAAGCCATGCACATAAAAAGGATTTAAAAATAATTAAGCACACCGACGGTAATTTTTGGCCAATACTTGATGACTTTATCGAAGCTGGGTTTGATGGGCTCCATCCTATACAGCCGCAATGTATGGATATAGGAGAAGTAAAAAAGTATACAGCGGGTAAGGTTTGCATTATTGGAAACATTGACTGCAGGAACTTGCTTCCATTTGGCAACCAAGAGGAAGTAGAACAAGCAGTTAAAAAAACCATAGAGGCAGCAGGCAAGGGGGGCGGCTATATTATAAGTTCATCTAACTCCATCCACCCGGGATGCAAGCCTGAAAATTATGTGGCTATGATAAATGCAACTCACAAATATGGTATCTATTAAAAAAAATTTCAGGTCAGTTTAATATAAAAACTTAGCAGCCTTTTACCGGTATATTCAAATACTTAAAATATTTGGCTATAAGCTAACCCCTTAAACCCTTACATAAATTCTTCATTTAAAAAGAAGAAAAGTTTGAATTTTAATAGTTGTGGGTATATGATTATAACTTATGGGTATATGTTTATAATCGTAAAAATATCAATGTTTGGTTCAGGTATTTTAAAACTTTAATAAATTTGTTAAAAAAAATTGGAGGCAAATATGAAAGAGTATGATGTGGGGGTAATAGGTGGTAGCGCTGCAGGTTTAACTGCTGCAATAACTGCAAGGAGGTTTTATCCTGACAAAACAGTTGTGGTAATCAGAAAGGAAGAAAAAGTATTGATACCTTGTGGAATTCCCTATATTTATGGGACTGTTGGCTCTGCAGATAAAAACCTTATTCCAGATGCGGCTTTGGAAAAGAATGGAATTGATTTAATCATTGGTGAGGTTAAGTCTATAAATAAAGGTGAGAAAATAATAGAGGTGAAAGGAAATGAATCCGTAAAGTGTGAAAAAATAGTACTGGCGTCTGGCTCAGAGCCAATTGTTCCCCCCATCCAGGGCTCGGAAAAAGAAAATGTATATGTAGTAAAAAAGGATCACCATTACCTTACTTCATTATTGGAAGAAGTAAATAAGGCCAAAGACATGGTGGTTATCGGGGGAGGCTTTATAGGAATGGAATTTGCAGATGAATGCAAGAAGAACAGGGATATAAATGTTTCTATAATTGAAATGCTTCCGCATTGTTTGATGCTGGTATTTGATGAGGAATTTTGCAGGCAAAGTGAGGATTTAATTGGCAAAAGGGGAGTAAATGTGGTAACTGGTGAAAAGGTTGAAAGCATAACTGGTAGTTCTAAGGTTGCTGGGGTTGAATTAAGCAATGATAATACCATAAAGGCAGATGTTGTTTTAATTGGTATAGGAGCCAGCCCTAATGTAGGTATAGCCCAGAATAGTGATATTGAAGTCAGCGAGAAAGGAGCAGTAAAAGTAGACCGGTATATGAGGACCAGCGAGGACGATATATTTGCCTGCGGCGATTGCTGTGAGAAATTTTCCTTTTTTGATAAAAAATTGGTTAATTTAATGCTGGCATCAATTGCCACCAATGAAGCAAGAATCGCCGGGGCTAACCTATATAAGCTCAGAAGGGCTAATGAAGGAGTTATTGGCACTTATTCCACTGTTATAGGGGATACGGCGTTTTCCAGAGCCGGGTTGTCTGAAGCTTCAGCTAAAGAAAGTGGCTTTGACATAGTTATAGGACAAGCAGAGGCACCCAGTTCTCATCCTGGCTGCATGCCTGGTTCAAGCAATTTAAAGGTTAAATTAGTATTTGAAAAGGGAACAGGTATTATACTGGGAGGCGAGCTTAGTGGGGCAAAATCCGGTGGAGAGCTTATTAATTTAATTAGCGGTTGCATCCATGAAAAGATGACAGCTGATAAAATTGCAACTTTCCAGATGGGTACCCATCCTGCATTGACTGCTTCCCCAATCGCATATCAGATAAGCAATGCAGCAGAAATTGCTAATAAAAAATTAGGCATTTAATTCTAGTTGTTGGCTCTTTTTAGTAGCAATGATTAGCTCTGGCTATCTTTTATAATTTACGGATGTCTTAGAAAAGGGCTAGCTAATAGATGTTTTTCCTCTTATGTTTTAACACTGGCAGTTCAGACCTTATTTTTTCCAAGTAATCTAAATCAATGCTGCCATAAAGGATTTGTTCACTGTGGCCTGCTTCTTTAATTATTTTACCCCAGGGATTTACTATCATGGAATGGCCATATGCCGTATAGCTGCTATTTTGGTTTCTTGCCGGTGATGCCGATACAAAGTAAATTTGATTATCTAATGCCCTAGCCCTATTAATAACATGCCAGTGGGCCGGACCGGTAATCATATTAAAAGCAGCCGGTACAATAATTATTTTTGCTCCCATTGAAGCCATTTTGCTTACCAGCCCAGGAAATCTCACATCATAACAAATACAAATCCCTATTTTACAAAAGTTAGTATTAAATACTGTTATTTTATTACCAGGGCTTAGAACAGAAGATTCTTTAAAACTGATTTTGCCTTTGATGTCTACATCAAACAAATGGATTTTTCTATGCCTGGCAATAAGTTTACCGTGCTGGTTAAAAATAAAACAGGTATTGTAAATGTTGTGGTCTTCTGTTTCTGGAATGGAGCCGCCAATTAATAGTATTTTTAATTCCTTGGCAAGGCTTGATAGTATATTTGTAGTTTCACCGGGATATTTTTCAGCAAAGGCAGGGAAGAGATCAATATTATAAGGGCAGTTAAACATTTCAGGAAGCACAATAATATTGGCATTTTTTGCAGATTCTCTTACCATATTTGCAGCTTTGGCTAAATTTTCCTTCTTGTGGTTTTTAACTTTTAATTGGCAAATAGCAATTTTTATGGCCATTTTTTTGATTGAAGTTTTTATCTGTAATTATATTATCTTAAATAGTATTAAATTGTAATGGGAATTTTTTGATGATATCATTAAATTAATATTAACCATATTAACCAATTCTATAAAAAATATGAGACAAGAAGCAATTGCTTTTATCTTGAGCGGTGGGGCTGGAAAGAGGTTATATCCGTTAACCAGGGATAGGACAAAACCAGCTGTCCCTTTTGGGGGGAGCTACCGGGTGATAGATTTTGTTTTAAGCAATTTTTTAAATTCGAAAATAGAAAAAATTTATATATTAACCCAGTATGAGCCAAGATCGCTGGAGGAACATATAATGAAAGCCTGGGTGCCAATTTTTGGCACTGGGAAGTACAGCTGCGTAAGGATTTTACCCCCAAGGCAGGGAAGTAATACAGGTTGGTATTCGGGTACTGCAGATGCAGTATACCAGAATAGGAGATTCATAATAGAGAATAAGCCTAACCTGGTAAATATTTTTTGTGGTGATCATATATATTTAATGGATGTTTCCCAGATGAACAATTACCATCTAAAAAAACAGGCTGACCTTACTATATCTGCTATTCCGGTAAAAGTAGAGCTTGCAGCTAACAGCTACGGGGTGCTGGTAGTTGATGAGGAAGGGAGGCTTAAAAGGTTTGAAGAAAAACCCAGCCATCCTACTCCGATACCCGGCAGTAGCAATTATTGCCTGGCATCAATGGGAAACTACTCTTTTAACCATAAGGTGCTGATAAGGGAAATGACAGAAATGCATAATAAGAAAGAAAGAGAAAATGTTTCCCAGAATAACAGTAATTTTTCATCACTAGATTTCGGCTTTGATGTAATACCCAATATGATTAAAAAGGGAAAGGGTATTTATGTATATAATTTTGCTGAAAACAGGATACCTGGATGTAAGATACAAAATCACAGCTACTGGAGGGATATAGGGGATTTAGACCAATTTTATAAGGCAAACCTTGAATTGGTAAACAGTGAGCCTCCATTTGACTTGTATAATGAAGAATGGGAAATTTTAACCAAAGCTACTTCCTTGAATTCACCTAAAATTGAGGGGGAGGCAAAGATTAATAATTCTATTATTTCTAATGGGAATATAATTATAGGTTCAGAAATTAAAAGGTCGGTACTTTCATATAATATAAAGATTGGTACAAACACAAAAATTACTGATTCAGTTTTGCTTGGATATAATGATATAGGCAAAAAAGTGCTGATAAAAAATGCTATAATTGACAGGGGTGTAACTGTCCCGGATGGAGTAATAATAGGGGTAGACAAGAAAAGAGACAAAATGAGGGGTTTTACAGTTTCCCCGGGAGATGTCACTGTAGTTCCCAGGAAGTATGAATTTTACCAGAAAGAAGAGAAGTGGGCAATTTAGTCTGCCGTTAAACCACCAGACTTCAGTCTGGTGATGAATAGGCTGTCCAGGCAAGGCCTGGACTCTCGGCTTTAGAGAATAGGATAGAAGCCCCCGACTTCAGTCGGGGGAGATTCACCTTATCTTTTGTGGGCTGTATTTATTGTTCTGAGTATATGTGATACCTCCTTATTTGCCTTTCGTAATAATTCTTTTATTTTCTGAAGACTTTCGCTTTGTTGTGATTTTTTTATAATGTTTTGTATTTCTTCTAACCTAAATTCCAGTTGCTCAAAATTGTAGCCGCTGGAAATCATCATTTTTTTTAGCCTTTTATTTTCTTTTTCTAGGGATTTGCTTTTCTCATTGTAGTAAATAGTTAAAGCAACAATACATGCAACTAATATAATAATTATAGCCCAAACAAACATAGTAATTTTATTCTACAGCAAATAAGGTTGGAAAACTAGGAAAAAAATAGTACAAAATATTGAAAACTAAAAAACTATATGGTATTATTAAAACGGTTTATATAAACCGTTTAATATAAACCCGTTTAATTACTTTAGCAATAGGACAATAAGGAGTGTAGAGATGTTTGAAGACTTAAGATTTCAAAAATGCCCTAATTGTGGTTCTTGGTTATATCCAATAAGAAAATTTCATGATGGTGTAACTGGAGCTTTTGCAAAAGAGCTAGAAATACAAAAAGATAATGAGGGAGACGCCGTATATACTTGCGGTAAATGTAATGCCAAATTAGTCCATGCTGTTGCTAAAGGGAAACCTTTAATTTATAGGCTTTCCCATGTGAAATAATCAAGTAAGTTTATAGAGGTGAGCAAAATGAATGATCAGTTACAGGAAAAACTGGATGAAATTTTGGAAGTGCTGAAATCTATCAATGATAACTTAAATGAATTAAAGCTTAATTCAATAGAAGAGGAAGAATATTATATCTGAGGCCTTAA
>CAYREF010000054.1:0-11386 GCA_964423265.1 uncultured Actinomycetota bacterium | reverse complement strand
TCCGATACTATAAACATTAACAAGAGTATAAAAATATTTGGATCAGGGCCAGACCTAACAGAAGTAATACATAAAAATAAAAAAAGCTACATGATATATGATTCAGACGGTTCTTTTACACTGGAAGGGATTAAATTTACCTTCAAAGGCAAATATATACATTATACCCTAGAAGCAAAGAGTGGTGTAATAAATATTTCACACTGCCATTTTAATGGATTAAATACTGGTGCAGTATTTAGCGGCAATGCAGCAGGTACCGTTAAAAGCTGTAAATTTTATGATAATGTTAAAGCGCTTTTAATCAGGGGTAATGCAAAAATGGTCCTTGAAAATAATACTATAATTGACAATGAATGGGGAATTAGTTTTTGGGATTATGCAGAAGTAACTGTAGTAAATAATATTATTTCCAATTCTTACTATCAGGGTATATTGGTAGGTTATAATAGCAATGCTTTAATTGAAAACAATAAGATTTCAAATTGCCAACTCCACGGCATCCTTTTTTTTGAAAACGGCACAGGAATAGCGAGGGGTAATGAGTGTTTTGACAATAATTCAGGTATCGGTTCATACTCTAGTGAACCTACTAACATAGAAAATAATGTTTGCCAGGATAATAACTATGGCATTAGGTTTACAGAAAACAGCAACGGAACTGTAAAAGGAAACGAATGCTCTAATAATAAATGGGATGGTATTAAAATGGATGATAACAGTAGCCCTACTTTGCAAAAGTGGGGAATTCTGCTCTGCAATACTGGGGAATTCCTTTTGCAATACTGTCCCATTTGATTATGCAATATATATCAGAAGACATTTATTATGAATAGATATAGATTCTTCAGTCAAATCTCAATAAAAATACTATTTGCAGCTTTATATTCTGAAAAATATACATAAAGAATTAAATTATTTGTATCTTGTAGGTGGAAAAGCAGGTTTGAACCAATAAATATAATTTTTAATCTTCTATATTATTTGGCTCTTTTTAAAAGTATTGTTAAAATACGAACATACGTTTGTTAATATAGTTTAAATTAAGTATGTTCGAAGGGAAAAGTATGGAAAAAGATACAAAAAGAAACTCTACCAATTGCTACTAGACCTCTCAGAGGAGGAAAAGAGAGAGATTATCGCACTGCTTTCCGGTAAGAAAATGGAAGAAGGGGAAAATCTACCCGATATAATTTCTGAATAATTCAGATGAAATTTTGGTTTTAGGTGCGGAAAGTGGACTCTATAACTAATTCTTTAAGGTATCTGGAAAAATCAAAAACATAATGCTCAATTCCCAATTCATAACAAACCCGGCTGGCATCTTCCACAGCCTCCCTTCCACAACATTTGGGCTTTCTGCTATTTTTGGACTCAACTCCCAGACACATGGTAGCCCCGCTACACTGAAACCAGCATCCTTTAACAGAAGAGCAGCAACAGAAGAATCAATTCCTCCACTCATGGCTACTAACACTTTTTTCATACCGTTAAATTCCTTATATTTTAAATTTAAGAATAACGGGTTTTAATTTGCCTTTAATACCTGGGTGAGATATACCTTATTTTTTTAACTACCTCTACCAGCTTATCAAGAGCAAAATCTATATCGCTTTCAGAAGTAAATCTACCCAGGCTAAACCTCAGGCAACTCCGGGCTAAATCTTCCGGCACCTGCATGGCTTTTAAAACATGGGATGCCTCTATGCTTGAAGAAGAGCAAGCAGAGCCAGTTGAACAACAGATCCCTTCTGAATTAAGACGGACTACCAATGCTTCCCCCTCTGCATACTTTATAGATATGTTGATATTATTGGGCAACCTTTTATCAAGGTGCCCATTTAATTTTACATTTTCCAACCTTTCAAGTATTCCTTCTCTCATTTTTTTTTGCAGATACCTTAATCTTTCAATTTCTGCCTCCATCTCTTCTTGGGCAATTTCTGCAGCTTTTTCCAAACCGGCAATACCCGGGACATTTTCAGTAGAAGCCCTCCTGCCCCTTTCTTGTTCTCCCCCATCCATAAAAGGTTTTAATCTTGTTCCCTTCCTTACATATAACAGGCCTATGCCTTTAGGCCCGTACAGTTTATGGGCTGAAGCACTTAAAAGATCTACTCCCAGCTCATCTACGTTTACCGGAATATGGCCGAAAGTTTGAACAGCATCAGTGTGCAAGTAAATCCCTTTTTCCTTAGCAATCCTGCTAATATTTGCTAGAGGCTGGATTGTACCTACCTCATTATTTGCATGCATTATAGAGATAAGGATAGTATCCTCAGTGATGGCTTCTTTTATTTTATTAATATCCACCACTCCCTTTTCATCTACAGGAATATAAGTAATATTAAACCCTTGTTCTTTTAAAAACTCACATGGCTTTAAAACTGCATGATGTTCTACAGAAGAAGCTATTATATGATTTCCCCTTTCCTTATTTGCATAAGCTATACCCTTAACGGCTGTATTATTGCTCTCTGTTCCTCCGCTGGTAAAAATAACTTCCGGGCTGTCTGCCCCCAGGTATCCTGCAATTTTTTCCCTTGCCTTCTCCACTACCCTTCTAGTTTGTTGCCCATAAGAATGAATTGAAGAAGGATTTCCAAACTTCTTGGAAAAATAAGGCAGCATTGTATTTATTACTCTTGGATCACAGGGAGTAGTGGCTGCATAATCTAGATATATTTTTTTCTCCATCTCTTTCTCCAAAATATTTAATCATATAAATCAGTTTTTTCTATTTAGCCTCCTGTTAGAAAAGCTCGGTAGAAAGATAACGCTCCCCAGTATCCGGTAAAATTGTAATAATCAATTTACCTTTACTCTGCTTTCTTTCTGCAACTTGAATTGCCGCCCATGCAGCTGCACCTGAAGAAATACCAGCCAGTATTCCTTCCTCTGTTGCCAGTCTTTTTGCAGTGGTGGAAGCATCTTCATTTTTTACCTTTATTACTTCATCAATTAAGCCTGTTTCTAAAACATCTGGTATAAAGCCTGCACCAATCCCCTGAATCTTATGTGGCCCCGCATTTCCTCCAGACAGCACAGGAGAGTCATGTGGTTCTACTGCAATAGCCTTGAAGTTGGGCTTCTTTTTCTTAATCACATCAGCAATTCCAGTAATAGTCCCACCGGTGCCAACTCCGCTAACCAGGATATCTATTTTCCCGTCCGTATCCCTCCAGATTTCTTCTGCCGTGGCCCTTCTATGTATTTCTGGATTAGCAGGGTTCTTGAATTGCTGGGGCATAAAAGCATTGCCTATCTCCCTGGCAAGCTCCCCAGCCTTTTCAATAGCTCCTGCCATTCCTTCACTTCCCGGAGTTAAAACCAATTCTGCCCCAAATGCTTTAAGCATTTTTCTCCGTTCAACGGACATGGTATCAGGCATGGTAAGTATCAGCTTATACCCTTTTACTGCTGACACAAAAGCTAAAGCAATTCCTGTATTCCCGCTGGTAGGCTCAATAATAGTTGTGCCCTCCTTTATCAATCCTTTTCTTTCTCCATCTTCTATCATAGAAATTCCAATCCTGTCCTTAACACTTGATAAAGGATTAAAAGATTCCAGCTTTGCGACCAGTACTGTTTTCAACTCCTTTGATATTTTATTAAGCTCAACCAAAGGGGTGTTGCCTATCAGTTCTGTAATATTTTTTGAAATTTTCATTATTCTCCCTTTAATAAATTACATTATGATGATTATTCTAAATATGCCATCATTTATTTTAAATCCTTAAAGAAAACTTGCTTAACTTTTTACTATGAAATTTTTTAAAATTCTTGACATCAACAATCCTGTTTCTACCATTGACAACTTTACTTTTCTTTATCAATAAATGACCTATTGAATTTCAAGATACCTTGCCTACAATGTTTTAATATCTTTTTTATGGCATAAACTACATTTCCCACTACATTCACTGGATGTAGAAACCTCTTTTAAAGGTTTTTTCTTCTTTTTGCTTCCTGCAAATTTTTCTGGTTCTTCTATAAAAGTCTGCCTGCAAGCAGCACAATCAAAATAAAATATTTTGCCATTAAATTTATAACAATAAGGAGTTGTCTTTTTTACCCTGGCATTGCAAACAGGGTCCCTTATTATACCCCACATTATAAATAACACTCCCTCTGAAAAACTTGGTAATAACTACTATTATAAAATAATTACTACTAATACTATAAAATTAGTATGGATTAATTGCAAGCTTTTCTTTGGCTGTCTTGCTATATTTATATTGAAGTGCTTTTTGGTCCAGAGTTATTGGATTCTCTTTGAATTCATAAAAATTCTGATTTCCCAATTTAAAGTTTTTAGCTATATACTCATTAACTCTAAAAAATAAAATACTTATATTATTCAATTTTTATTATCAACTGCTATTTAAGGATAGGTGCTTTTTTAACTAACTCTGTATTTCTCCACCAATTGCCTAAACCGCCCCATTGTTCTTTTTCAGTAAAGGAAAAGCCTATTATTAGCAGGATTAATAAATATACAACATGTTCATCCAATAAGAAAAAGTTATGTTCTTTTGGAAGTACAGCAGACCACATTAAAAACATTAGCAATGACCCTACAATTGAAGCTAATCTTAAGCCTATCCCCAATATTAATGTTACTCCTAGAAATAATAAACAAAGCATAAAAAGCCAGTCAATAATTCCAAGGCCTCCTATACTATTATAAAGGGGAGCTAAAGGGCCTGTGGAGCCAAACTTAAGAAAACCAGCAGTAGGTGACCCTCCTGCTATCCAAGCATCTTTTGCCTCAGTTGTATAGCCTAACCCAAAAAGCTTATCCAGGAATGGCCACAAAAATAATAATCCTAGTGCCCATCTTAGTAATGCTCTTGCCACCTTCATAAAATGCCTCTCTTTCTTTCATGGCTTGTAATTATATTATTAATCCTATTAACTTTATTAAATTAGTAATATAATAAACCAAAAAATTTATAAATTCAACTAAATATTTATAAATTTTATAAGGCAATAATATAATTAGTAACAATTTCTACATTAATTATTTATATCTATCTCAGTGGAAATTCCATTAATCTTTCGGTCAAAATAATGCAGTACAATTTAAATAATTATATTTTATGTAATTAAATTATGTAAATAAGCCATTCAGAATAATGGTATGAAATTATTCAATTTTTAGGCAAAAAAGTTTAGATATTACATATGTTTTGGATAAACTGGTCAGAAAATTGAAATTGTTAGAAAATAACCTAAGTTTGCTAGAATTGTAATCTTTCTATAATTATATCCAGATAGGAAAAAGACTTTGCATTATAAGGCCGTATTTAGAAAGTGCTTCTATTTACTTAGCTGCTTTTGTTTTTCATAATGCCTGTCTACTAAATCCTTTAAAGTATATGAGTTTAGGGTCTCCAGGCATTGAATACTTAATTCTTCCCAAATTTCCTGAGTTACACAGCCATCATATCTAGGGCAGATATTAGGATTACATACACATTCTACAAAATCTATTGGCCCTTCTACGGCTACAATAATTTCGCCCAACTTTATTTCTTCAGGCGGCTTAGCCAAGAAATAACCTCCATGTGCCCCCCTTGTGCTCCCTATCAAGCCAGCAACCTTCAAAGGTATTATAAGCTGGTTTAAATATTTCTGGGATATATCCTGGGCTCTGCTTACTTCTTTTAATAATGTTGGGCCTTGCCCATACTTTAATGCAAATTCTAGCATCATTCTGGTACTATACCGCCCTCGGGTAGAAATTTTCATTTAGTAACCACCTTGTTTATTCATTATTTTTTTAATTAAAATAATATTTTAAGTATATTACATTTTGTATAGTATATTATTGTAAAAATATTATCAAATAAACAGAGTTTTTGCTGAATACCTATCCTTTATTTACTATCTTCTTAACTAGACTGGCTTGTCCCACTATAAAACTTATCACCCCCATTTATAGGATTTAGTTTGAAAATAACTGTATACATAACTTGTCTGGGGGTGATATTGCTACAACATAGTAGCGCCAACCTTTAGGTAGCCCAAAAGGATATTAAACAGAAGACACTTTTTTAATATGCTCACGCTTTTTTAGCTATAAACAGTTTGAAGACATCACCAAAAGCCAGGTTTTCCCCCCTTACTATTTCCATTCCCGCTCTTGTTATGTTCTCCCCTGTATCCCTGTTTATATTTACTCCTGTTAAAAACGTTACTATGGGATTAAGCAAATCCTGCAGGAAGGAAGCCAGACTTCCCTTGCTCCTTACATGTTCGATCATAACTGCTTTTCCTTCAGGCTTTAACACCCTTCTGATTTCTTCAAGCCCCTTTACCGGGTGGGGAACAGAGCAGAAAACAGTACTAGTTATAACATAGTCAAAACTGTTAGGGCCAAAAGACATATCCTCTACATCCATAGGGGTTAAAACAATATTTTTTCTATTGGAGCCAGAAAGTTTTTTGCGTGCTTTTTCAAGCATCCCTGTTGAAAAATCTATGCCTGTAACTTCGGCTTTACGGTGGTAATAATCAATGTTTTTACCGGTACCAATTCCTACATCTAAAATTTTTCCTTTAAGGGGCGAGAAGTATTTTTCCCTAAGCCTGGAATAAATTAAATGCTCCAAAGGAAATTCCACAAGATCGTATAACCTTGCATTACGGTCATATTTTTTTTGTGATTTCTTATTTTGTTCCATTTTTTCCAACCTAAAATACCCTGATTTCTTTATCCCTTCTTTTATAAATATACTTCAATATCTTGTATAACAAAACTACTCACTAAACCGTCTGGCAGACCGCTTCCTCAATTATTAACCCATTCATTCATGCTTCCCATACGGTAACCTTCGATATCCAGGGTTATATATGAATAACCCTGTTTTTTAAACTCACATACTACCTCTTCTATCAAGCTCTTTTCTAAAAACTTCCCCAATTCTTTACCTTGCACTTCTATTCTTGCTATGCTTCCATGATGCCTCACCCTTACCTGAGTGAAACCTTTATCCAGCAAGAATGTTTCCAGGCGGTCGATAATTTTTAACCGGCGGCCGGTTATTTTTATCCCATAAGCTATCCTGCTCGCAAGGCAAGCAGAAGAAGGCCTGTCCCAGTCTGCAAGCCTCATTTCCCTGGATAAAACTCTTATCTCCTGTTTGCCCAGGCGGCAATCTTTAAGGGGGCTCTTTACCCCCAACTGCTGAGAAGCCTTGGAGCCCGGCCTGTAATCTGCTGTGTCATCCCAGTTCTGCCCATCCACTACAGCAGCTATATTATATTCCCCAGCTGTTTCTATTATTTTTCCGAACTCCTCACTTTTGCAATAATAGCATCTAAGCCGACCATTGTTTAAAAATCCAGGATTTTTAAGTTCGTCTTCTACCACCACATGCTCTATCTCGTATTTTTTGGTAAATTTTAACGCCCTTTCCATATCCCGGTGCGGAAAAGAGGGCGATTTTATGGTTATAGCTAAAACTTTTTTACCCAGGACATCTGATGCTACCTTTAAAAGGAAAGAGCTGTCTATGCCTCCAGAGAAGGCAACTGCTACTCTTTCCATGGTTGTAAGCCTTGCTTTTAGCTGAAGCAATTTTTTCCCCAGATACTGATTGCCAGACACTTTTACCGGCCTTCCTTCCTTTTTTAAGTTAAAAGATGGCCCTCCGTTGCGGCCATCTTTTTATTCCAGAGCCTGCTGCAGGTCATTCTTTAAATCTTCCTGGTTCTCTATTCCCACAGAAAGCCGTACCAGGTTATCATTAATTTGTTTCTCTTTCCGCTGGGCAGCTGAAAAAGCAGCATGGGTCATTCTGGGAGGATAGCATACCAGGGATTCTACTCCCCCCAAACTTTCAGCCAGCAGGAAAAGTTTTAGTTTCGATATAAAGCTTTCTGCTGCCGGGTATCCTCCTTTTATTTCCAGGCTAATAATTGACCCGAATCCACTCATCTGTTTTCGGGAAATATCATAATATCTGCTTTCCGGTAATCCAGGGTAATATATTTTTTCTACCCCTGGATGGCTTTTCAGGTAATCAGCCAAATACAGAGCATTTTTTTCATGCTCCCTCATTCTTACCGCCAGAGTTTTTATTCCCCTGACCGTAAGCCAGCAATCCCAGGGGCCTGGTACCGCCCCGGCAGAATTCTGGTAGAACTTCAGGTGCTTATAAATTTTCCGGTTTGAGGTAACCACTGCACCTCCTATTATATCGCTGTGACCAGACAGGTATTTAGTGGTGCTATGTACAACTATATCTGCTCCCCAGGCTAATGGCTTTTGGAAATAAGGGGAGGCAAAAGTATTATCCACTGCCAGAATAATCTCCTTCTCCCTGGCCAGGGTTGACAATTCATGCAGGTCAACTACTTTCAGCAGCGGGTTGGTAGGGGTCTCTACCCAGATAAGCCTGGTATTCTTTTTTATTGCTTTTTCAAAACTTCCTATATCATCTGTATTTGCATAACTGGCCTCAAGGCCCCAGGGGGCAAAGACTTTTTCTATCAGCCGGTAAGTCCCGCCATATATATCATCCCCCACAACAACATGGCAGCCTGTTTTCAGTAAGTTGAAAACAGCAGCGGTAGCCGCTACCCCTGAAGAGAAAGCCAGGCCATATTTTCCTTCCTCCAGGGAAGCCACCAGCTTTTGCAGTATATTTCTGGTGGGGTTATCAGTACGGGAATATTCATATCCCCTGTGCCTTCCAATTGCCTGCTGCTGGTAAGTAGAAGTCTGGTAAACAGGGGGAGTAACTGCCCCGGTCTGGGGATCAGGCTGCTGGCTGGAATGTATGGCCTTGGTCTCAAATTTCATGGTTCCTCCTATAAGCCCAGTAATTTATCAAATCAACCCTGGTAACCACCCCTACCGGAGTCTGGTTGTTGGTAACTACTACAGCAGTAGTGCCGGATAAAAGGATCCTATAGGCTTCCAGCATATCTGTATCCTGGTCCAGGGTTGGAAGCGGGCTGCCCATGGCTGAAGAGACTTTCCTGTGCTCAAAGTCTGTGCCATCATGTAAAAGCTTCATAACAGAAGCCTCATCCAGGCTTCCTACCGCCTGCCTGCTGTCTATAACCGGAAGCTGGGATATATTAAACTTTTGCATAAGCTCTACTGCCTTAGCCACCTTATCCTGTGGCTTTACTGCTATTAATGCCGGCAAATCCTTCTTCTGGCCCATAACTTCCTCAATCCTGATTGCTTCTGCTACCCTACCTTCCCAGAAGCCATTTTCCTTCATCCACTTATCAGAAAATATTTTAGTTAAATAGTTTCTTCCTGTATCCGGCAAAAGCACTACTATATACTTGGAAGCTTTTAGCCTTTTAGCAAAGTTTAGGGCAGCTGCAACCGCAGTACCTGAAGAGCCCCCTACCAGCAACCCTTCTTCCCTGGCAAGCCGGCGGGCGGTATTAAAAGAATTTTTATCATCCACCCTTACCATATGGTCAACTAACTGCCGGTTAAAAGTTCTGGGTATAAAATCCTCTCCTATACCCTCTACCATATACGGTTTGGGGCTGTCTCCTGAAAGTATAGAACCTGCCGGATCCGCACCTACAATTTCAATATCCGGATTTTTTTCTTTTAGGTATGCCGATACCCCGGAGATAGTCCCCCCGGTGCCCATGCCAGCTACAAAAACCTCTACCTTCCCAGAAGAGTTTTCCCATATTTCCGGCCCGGTAGTAAGGTAATGGGCAAGAGGGTTGTTGGGATTTTCAAACTGGTGGGGACGGTATGCCCCAGGAAGCTCTTTGGCCAGCCTTTCTGCCACCCCGTTATAACTTTCAGGAGAGTCAGGGGGAACCGAGGTGGGAACAATAACCACCTCTGCCCCATAACTTCTAAGCAGGCTGATCTTATCTTCACTCATTTTATCCGGCATTACAAAGATGGTCCTATACCCCTTAATGGCTGCAGCCATAGCCAGACCCACCCCGGTATTTCCTGCTGTGGCCTCAATAATTGTGCCGCCGGGCTCCAGATGTCCCTCCCTTTCTGCCGCCTCTATCATGTACAGCGCTATCCTGTCTTTTACACTTCCTCCAGGATTAAGTGATTCAAGCTTTACATATACAATTGATTTTATTTCTTCTGTTATCCGGTTAAGCTTAACCAGGGGAGTTTTGCCAATTGCTTCAAGCACATTATTTAATTCTTTTCTCATAACCTTACTCCCTGCAGCCTCAATGCATCATGCAAAAGGCTGTTTCCGTCACACTGGTAACAATGGTTTTTATCGCCCGGGGTAATACCAGAGCTTTCCACAATATCAGAGGCTTCCAGGACAGTATCCACGAACCAGCTGCCCACCGGCGGACGGTGCCCTTCAAATTCTGATCCAGGATTAGGCGACCATACAAAGGGAACCACATTGGCTCCCAAGCTGGTAACTTTCCTGACTCCTTCCAAAAATGTCTTTTTGGTTTCAAGTCCCATTACAAATACGCCATATACATTCCCTTCACCAAATATTTTAACTGCAGCCTCTATGGACCTCAGAAAATCATGATGACTGGTACTTCTGGACTTGCCGGGGCAGATTGCCTTATATAAATCTTCGTCCCATATTTCCATTGAAAAGCCAATTGCTCCAATGCCGGTATTGTAATACCTTTTAATTTCATCCTCTCCCTTCGGTGGAGAAGGAAGTATTGTTCCCGGGACACGGTCAAAACCGATGTGGTCCTTTATTGAATTTACAATACCAGAAACCAGTTCAATTTCTTTCTGGTGGCTAAAGCATCCACCCGTAAGCAGAACATGCTTCACCATACCTTCAGAGAATGCTTCCCGGGCTACTTTACCTATATCCTTTATTTCCTTTTTCCTGAGTACAGAGTTATAAGTTTTAAAAGTCGAATTAAGGTTGCAGAAAAGACATTGCCTGCCTTTGGCAAAATGGCTGCAATAGTTCTGGTAGCAGAAAAAAAGGCAATCCTGGCCTCCGACCTGCCCTATTTTAACCATATCCTTCTGGCTGCCAGTCTTTTTGCTGTAATATTTGGGCCTTAGAATCCACTCCACTCTGCATATATCTTTTTCCCCATAACCCAGCATCAGCCCTTCCTGGGTTAAATAAACCTTATACGGAGATGCGCTGTTTTTCCTGAACTGTACAGTGGTTCCGTCCGGCAGCACAAAATCATCCGGAAGAAGCATCTGGGCATGGTCTTCAAAATCCCAGCCAAAAAGGCCATGGTTTTGCTCCTTATATACCTTGCCCACCCCTTTAAGGGCCTGGGGAGTAGCCTGTATTCCTTCGGCCAGCAACTCAGCTTTTATTTTCAAATATTTATACTTATCCATCTTATATACCTCCAGGTTAATTTTACCCGTTGCCTTGCTTAATGCCTGCCCGATATCTTCCTTCAGGTCCTC
>CAYREF010000053.1:0-11759 GCA_964423265.1 uncultured Actinomycetota bacterium | reverse complement strand
TCTATTAAATCTTTATCTAATGTTATATTTATTTTAGCTTTGCCCATTCGCTGCTTCCTCTCGTATTATTATAACATACGTTTTATATAGCTTGGTCAATGAAATTAAATTATTGCTGGAAATAAGTTAGAAACTACCTAAAAAGCAATCAAAATATCTTATAAGTTTCTCCGCATATAGAAGATTGTATATATCTTGCCGGAGAAAGTTGGCAATGCCATAGAAGAAGGGCAAAAGTTGGTATTTAAAAAGAATAGCTATCTATTAATTGTAATTTAACTGTCAATATTTGCTTCTTTCTTAATCTTTTTGAGCAAAGTCTCTATACCTAATTTTCTTGACCAACGGTTAATGTAGCCTGTATCTATTTTACTATACTGGATTTCAAAAATTCCCAAGGCATCATTATATTGTTTTATGCTATCCCCTGAGAGTTTGGACCAGTATAATTTTTGCAATATGGTATCTTCAGGAGAAGAAATATAGGCTTGGAAATTAATCAATTTTACTTTTTGCCTCCGTGAGAATCTTGCCTTGTCAAATTCACTATTGGTTAGCAGCCAAAAATCAATTTTATCTCCTTCGCTTATATCTATTATATTAAACTGTCCTTTATTGCTAATAGCTTGTTTAATAGTTATCTGGTTTATATAGTAATAATCCGGGGGGAATGCTTCTATTATGGAAGGAATATCTTTTTGGCTAATCGACACTACTACATCAATATCGTGGGTTGAACGGGGAGTTCCCTGAAAGCTTGAAACTATTGACCCTGTTAGCATATAGGGAATTCTTGTTTTATGTAATGCTCTTACTGTTTTTTCTAATAATTCAAGTTGTGGCATCTGGCGATTTGTTTTAAATATTTTGCTTTTAGCTCTCTTTCTGACAGTTCAGGGAAGCTATTTCTCAATCCTGACAAGAAAAGGTCTTTGGAAAGCTGGCTTAATTCAAGGCATTTTTTCAGCCGGTTTTGGGGAGGCATACTCCTCATAATTTTAATATATTCCCTATGGGCTTTATTATTTGTTTCCATATATTAATTTTAACATAGAATATTTTTTTTTATAATTTCAGCTAATCCCAATAGCTAAATAAATATTACGTTATTTGCTGCACCATTCCCTGGCATTCTGAAACATTTTTATCCAGGGGGAAGCAGAAAGCTTTTCTTTTAATTCCCGTGGCATCCAGGGCCACTGCCAGGTTAGAAATGTCCTTTCAGGGTGGGGCATCATGGCCAGGTGCCTTCCGTTTGGAGAACAAAGGGCGGTAATGCCGCCAGGGGAGCTGTTAGGGTTATAAGGGTATTTTTCAGTAAGGGTCCCATTATCTTCCACATATGCCATGGGGGCAAGTGACTTTTTCCTGCAGTCTTTAAGCATATTTTTATCCGGGCAGTAAAGGTGGCCTTCGCCGTGGGCCACCCAAATTCCCAGTATGGAGCCTTCCATGCCCTTGAGCATAACAGAAGGGCTCTTAAGTATTTTTAATGAAACCCACCTGGATTCAAACCTTCCTGAAGGGTTGGATATAAAGCGGGGCTGCCTCTCTTCAGGTATTCCCTTCCAGGGAACCCATCCCAGCAGTGCCATAAGCTGGCATCCATTGCATACTCCCAGGGAAAAGGTGTCATCCCGGGAGTAGAACCTATTAAAGGCTTCCTTTAGCCTGGGGTTAAATTTAATTACTCCTGCCCATCCCTTGGCGCTGTCCAGCACGTCAGCATAGGAAAACCCGCCCACAAATGCTGCGCCCTTGAATTTATCCAGCAGAATATCACCATTGGCTATATCGGTTATGGTAACATCCCAGGGCTCAAAGCCTGCCGCATAAAAAGCTGAAGCCATCTCCCGGTCTCCATTGCTGCCTTCCTCCCTGATTATGGCCACCCTGGGCTTATTCTTGCCCTCTATTATATTAAGCTCTGTAGGCTGGGGCTCAAATGAAAGCCTGTAAGCCGGTCCAGGGCGGTTATGGGATTTTTCCTGTTCACGGGCATAGGCTGGATTCATTTGTTTTTCTTCCAGCCGGTCACTGGTCTGCTCCCACCACTGCAGAAGGGTAAGGGTTTCTATTTCTAAGCTCTTTCCCCCACCATGGCTGATTGCCAGTGATTTTTTTTCTGTAGTTTGGCCCAGAATGCTAAACGGAATATTTTGTTTCTTTAAAAGCCCTGTTATTTGCTCTTCATTTTGGGGAAGGTATTCTATTACCATGCCCAGCTCTTCAGAAAATAATTCTTTTTCCAGGCTGCTGCCTTTTTTAAAGTTTATCTCTGCCCCGCAGCTTGCAGGCATTATCATCTCGGCTATAGTGGCTGCCAGGCCACCGTCGCTTATGTCATGCCCGGAAAGGATTAAATCCTTGCCTATAAATTCCTGTATGGCTTCAAAAGCAGATTTTAGAATTTGGGGATTATCCAGATCCGGTGGCTGGTCTCCCAGCTGTCCCAGAGACTGGGCAAAGGCAGAGCCGCCCAGCCTTCTTTTGCCCCCGGATATATCTATCATTAGGAGCTTGCTTTCTCCGGCCCTCTTAATATCTGGTGTGATAACCCTGGTTATATCTTCTACTGGCCCGTAGCAGGAGACCACTACCTCGTTGGGGGCTTTCACTGTTTCTTTTCCTACATTGGCAGCCATGGATACGCTATCCTTTCCCCCGTCTGCTGCGATCTGGAGGCTGGACATAGCTTGGCTTATAGCTTTGGCAGCGTCATAGATAGCCGACCCTTCTCCCGGAAGCTTGGCTGGCCACATCCAGTTTACCGAACATTTAATATCCCCAAAGCTGGTAATTTTTGCCCATACCATATTAGTTAATGCCTCGCCTAAAGACATCCTGGCTCCAGCTGCAGGGTCGGCAAGAGTCTTTAGGGGCTGTTCCCCAATGGAGATTGCTGTGCCGGTAAGGCCGAAGTGGCTCTGGGCTACAACTGCTACATCAGATACGGGAAGCTGCAGGGGCCCGCAGCACTGCTGGCGGGCCACCAGACCGGTTACGCTACGGTCAACCTTCCTTACCAGGTATCCTTTAGAGCAAACAGAGGGCAGCATGAAAATATTTTTTATAGCTTTTTTGATATCCAGGCCAGGAGGAATAGAAAGCGGCCTGGCCTCTTTTTGTATGCGGTTAAAGCGGAAAACTTTCTGGGGTATATTGCTAAGAATTTGATCAAGCTCCAGATTAACAGGAGTGCTGCTGTCCTCCCGGTCAGTAACCACTATCCTGCCGTCTCCGGTAATTTCTCCCAGCACCTCGCAGTTTACTTTTTCTCTCTGGCATAGGGATTGTATTAATTCCAGGCTTTCGGGGTGAACCAGGAAGGCATTTCTTTCCTGGTATTCGCCTCCCCAGATCTCTAGAACCGACATAGTCCTGTCTCCCACCTGAATATTGCGTATCTCTATTCTGCCTCCGGCAGGTTCCACAATTTCTGTAAGCACATTGCAGGGCCCTCCAGCGCCCTGGTCGTGTATGCTCAGGATAGGATTATCTTTGCCCATCTCTATGCAGGCCCTGATTACCCGGTTTAATTTTTGTTCCATCTGGGCATTGCCCCTCTGTACGGCATTAAAATCAAGCTCCTGCCTTCCTTCTTCCTGTATAAGGCTGGAGGCAGATCCTCCTCCCATGCCAATACGGTAGGCAGGGCCCCCAATCTGTAGTATGAGCATGTCTTTGGCTGGCTTTTCTTTTTCCAGGTGCCTTCCGTCTATCTGGCCAACGCCTCCGGTAAACATGATTGGCTTTACCCATTCCCTTCTTTCTCCACCGGGCAGCTTTAGCCCAAAGGTGCGGGCAAACCCCTGTATTACAGGCTCCCCGAACTTGTTTCCGTAATCAGATGCTCCATTGCTTTCCTTTATCATTATGTCCAGGGGGGTTGCCAGGTTTGGAGGATAGCCAAAGCTTCTATCTTCGCCGGGGATGTTGTATCCACCAATATTCAGGTTTCCCGTGCAGTAGCCGGCAGTACCTGCTACTACCAGGCCACCTCTTCCCGTGGCCTGTACATCCCTTATCCTGCCGCCGGTACCGGTCTCCGCCCCGGGAAAAGGAGCTATACCTGAAGGGAAATTATGGGTCTCAGCTGTAAAAATAGAATTGTAGGGTACTCCCTGGTTTTCAAAAGGAGAACAATATCCCGGCCTTTGGGGAATTATGGTGTTAATGTCAAAGCCTTTTATGGCCCCTGAATTATCCCTGAAGGCTATAAGGCTGTTGGCCGGGTTATCCTTTAAGGGCTGCTTTATTAGTTCCAGCAGGGTTTCTGGCATTTTTTTCCCGTCAATTACCAGCTGGCCTTTAAAAAACCAGTGCCTGGAGTGTTCACTGTTTGCCTGGCTTAATTGGAAGCATTCCACATTGGTAGGGTTCCTTTTTATCTTATTTACAAACAGGTCAAAGTAAAAATCAAGGTCCCAGCTGTCCAATCCCAGCCCCAGTTGCTGGTTGACCTCTTTTAAGGCCTGTATTTCCTTTTCCATCAGAGGAACTTCATATACCGGTTCAGGGTTTATGCCGGTTTCAAATGAGGTTAGCGGTTTGCTGTATACGCATTCTGTCATGCGGTCATGGTGGCTTTCTATAAATTGGTCCCTGTCTATTTCAGGATTTAAAAGGTACCTTCTTGACCTTTCCAGCCTGGTTACCTTGTCCAGCCCGCAAGAATGGCATATGGCCACTGCATTGGTAGAATAAGCAGTCTCAAAATTTAGCCTGGGGCCAATCTCTACAATATCATTTTTATCCTTATCCAGGAATGAATTCCGCAAAAATTTATCTGGCTGGAAAGTCTCAGCCAAAAGCCACTTTAAAATCTTGCAGTCTCTGTCCTCCAGGTCTTTTTTGGTTTCTATATAAAAGCAGTACTCAAAGTTTGTGTTAATAGAGCGGTAAAAGCGGTAAAGCATCTAAACCCTTTCTTTTTAAAAAGCATGCTTTTGGTAAAGTCATAAAAAGTTATCCTTTAATTTCCTCCAGCATGCCATATATTATATTTAACCTTGTATCCAAAAATACCCACAATTGCCGGGCTGTAAGTTCTTGTTTGAGCGTGCCAGGCAAAGTTTGTGAATATAGCTTGATTCCTTTACCCTATTTTTGTCAATAACCTTAATTCTGTCAATAATCTTTTTTGCCGCTGTCTATCGGAAGCAGCTTAAATAGGGTTAATTTTTATCTAAGAAATTAGTAAAAAGGCAATAGGAATTTAATTATAAGCTTAAGAATCTTTTCGTTGCCTCACCTAAAAAGTATCCAAAAGCCAGCTGGCTTAATATAATTTCCTTTACTCTGTTTGGTTTTATAAATATAATTTAAATACCAAAAAGAAATATTGAAATAATTTAATAAAAGGAAATTGTGTTTATAAATGAAAGATTTAAAGAATCTTAATATAGGGGATAAAGAAAAGGAAGCCCTGTGTGAATTAAAAGAAATATTGTTAAAAAATTTTCCGCTTACTAAATTGGTTCTCTATGGCTCAAAGGCAAGGGAAGATTTTGATAGAGAATCAGATATCGATGTTTTAGTGATCCTGAAGGGAAAAGTAGATGACAGCATAAGGGAGAAAATATTTAGTCTCAGTTATGAAATAGAGTTAAAATATGATGTTATTTTTGGAATACTAGTAGAACCTGAAGATTTCTGGGATTCTCCGCTTGCGGAATCTATGCCTATCCATTGGAGTATTGATAAGGAAGGGATAGTAGTCTAGCGGAACAAGAGGTTATTGAATACCGAAGACAAAGGGCAAGGGGAACCCTTAAATAAGCTAAAATCTTGCTTGATAACAAAAAGTTGATTTATCTTCATCTAAGCATAGTGGCGTAAGAAGCCTTTTTAATAAAGAATTTGTAAAACCTGGAATTATTAGTAAAAAATAGCAGGTTTTACAATAAAATATTTGAATTCAGGCAACGTGGAGATTATGAGGATTTTGTTAAATTTGATGAGGATAAAGTCAAACACTGGTTGCAAAATGCAGGATATTTTATCAAGTCAGTAGAAAACATAATAAATGAAAATATAGACCATAATAACATTTAACTGGAAGTAAACTAATATATTCTTGGAATCCCCCTTTTACCTAAATAAGAATTCATTCATAAAAACCCCTATCTTTCTATAAAATTAATAATATTACCAATATTGTAATATTTTCAATATTAGTTATACTATTATTGTAATAAATGTAAATTATGGTAACTTATCTTGGAGCTTAAAAATGATTGTAAACAGGGATTTATTAGAAAAAATAAAACCTTTTATGCTACGTAAAGAATACCTTGCAATAACTGGGCCCAGGCAATCTGGAAAAACAACTTTTTTAGAAATTATTCGTAGATACCTAATAGATAAATTAGAGGTAGATGAAGAAAATATTCAGATAATAACTTTTGAGGATAGAAGATTATTGGTAGAGTTTGAAGAAAATCCCATTTCTTTTATTAAGTCATGGAGGACAAACCAACAAGACCAATTCTACCTGTTGATTGACGAGTTCCAGTATGCTAAAGATGGGGGACAGAAATTAAAACTGGTATATGATACCCTGGAGAAATTAAAAATAATTATTACAGGCTCATCGTCGCTTGAAATAGCTTCCAAAGTAAAAAGTTACATGACGGGGAGGCTGCTGGCTTTTAATATGTACCCTTTTAGTTTTAAGGAATTTTTGAAATATAAAAATAAGAGGCTTGAAAATATCTATATTGAGAATAATGAAAAATTAATTAACTATATTAAAAATTATAATGGCATTTCCATAAAAGAAGGAAAAGATACTTTTAGGAAAGAGTTTCTAAATTTATTTGAAGAGTATTGCATATGGGGAGGATATCCATCTGTAGTTTTATCAAATACTGAAATAGAAAAAGAAAAAATAATTTCAAACATATTTAACAGTTACATCCTAAGTGATATAAAAGGATTGATTGAACTTGATACAGATAGACAATTATTCTTGCTTACACGGGTATTATCTGCCCAAATGGGGAGAATAGTAGTATACAATAGTTTAGGGAACCAGTGTGGCCTAAATTACAAAAAGCTTATTAAACACTTAAATATTTTAAGGGCAACTTTTATCATTAGAGAATTAAAACCCTATTTTAAAAACAAGCAGAAGGAACTTTCTAAAAATCCTAAAATATATTTTATTGATAATGGCTTTAGAAATTATCTAATAAAAAACTATAACCGGCTTAATATTAGGAATGATGCAGGCTCTCTTATCGAGGGAGTAGTTTTTAATAGGATAAGCGAAGGTTTGATAGATAGCGGCGACCCTTATTTTTGGAGAACTAAGGTTGGGGCTGAAGTAGATTTTGTTTTGCTCTTGAGAGAATCGGCAATACCAATAGAAGTAAAATTTGCGGAATTTAAAAAACCAGTTATTTCTAAGAGCTATATTAGTTTTATAAATAGTTTTAAGCCGGATTGCGGATTGGTTCTGACCAAGGATTATTGGGGGGAGCTGCAATATAACGGCACAAAGGTAGTATTTGTTCCTGTATATTACTTATAAAAATTTTATAATTTATTCTTTACATAGTTATATTATCTAGATAAAATTACCATATGGGTAAATATATCAAAAGGCTTTTAAATATAGATACTAATTATTCTGCTTTCCTTTGGGGTGCCAGGAAAACAGGTAAAAGTTTCTGGATTAAGCATAATTTCGATCCTGGAGAAATTATATTAATAGATTTACTCAAAACTGATGTTTTTGCAGAATATGCTTCAAGGCCCTCTTTGCTCAGGGAAAGGTTTAAGGATACAAAAAAATTGGTGGTTGTTGATGAGATCCAGAAAGTGCCCATGTTGCTGGATGAAGTTCACTGGATGATAGAAAATAAGGGCATTACTTTTTTACTAACAGGCTCAAGTGCGAGAAAATTGCGCAGAGGGCATGCCAACCTTATGGCGGGAAGGGCATTAAGGTATAATCTCTTGCCATTCTCTTTTATGGAAGTGGGAGAAGTAAATCTGGAAAAAATAATGGTTTCAGGGATGCTGCCTCCCCATTTTTTATCTGATAACCCTATTGGGCTTATAAGGTCTTATGTAGCAGATTACCTGAAGGAAGAAATAGCCCAAGAGGCCCAGATACAAAAAATTCCCCAGTTTAGCGAATTCTTAAAAGTTGCTTCAGTTACTTCTGGAGAATTGCTAAATTACAATAATATAGCCAGGGAAGCTGGGGTGGGCAATAAAACAGTAAGGACGTATTTTGATATATTGGAGAGTACCATGCTGGGTTTTAGAATCCCTTCCTGGAAGAGTTCGAAAAAAAGGCGGATGATTATGGCTGAAAAATTCTACTTATTTGATGTAGGACTGTCTAATTACCTGTCAAAAAGGCAGCCAAAACAGGGAACGCCTGAATTTGGAAAATCTTTTGAGCATTTTATTTTAATGGAGCTCAGGGCATATAAGCACTATAGAAACCCTGAGCTTGAAATAACCTATTGGAGAACCAGCACAGGCTATGAGGTTGATTTTATACTGGGGAAAAAGCAGGTGGCGCTAGAAACAAAGTCTAAAAAAATGGTCCATGATACCGACCTCAGAAACCTAAAAGCACTTAAAGAAGATGGAAATATTAAGAATATGGTAGTTGTAAGCCTGGAAAAGTATCCCAGGGAAGTGGGAAAGATAAGGATAATGCCCTGGCAAATGTTTTTGGAAATGTTGTGGGGTGGTGAATTAGGAATATAGTATTCTTATTTTAATTTTAAGGACTTTTTAGATAATTTTCTTTTTATACTTAACCCTCTGCTATTTTGCTACTGTCTTTGCTAAATAGATAGAAGATTGTAATTACATGCCGGGGGATGGTTGTAAATAGTACAAATAAATGTTTAATAGGTTAAAATTGACAACCGGCCAGCCATTCTATATATTGAAATAGATTTTTTTTAAACATAACCCAGCCAGTCTTTATAACATCTGCGCCAGAGATGCATACAAGCTTTGGATATGGGTAGAAAAAAAGAGGGGCTTAAAAAGCGCAATATAAATTAAGCGGAAGGGGTGGCGGTGGATAAAAATAAAAAGGCGGAGTCTTGGGGAGAAAAAATTGTAGATGCCATGACCAGCAAGCAGCTTGCATCCCTTATTAATGGACTTTTCCATTTAATGGAGAGTGAAGAAATAAAGGGGCTTCTTTCCAAACTGGATGAGGATATTTCTTCTGCCCTGGAAAGCATATTAAATAAGGAAGATGATACCCCGGAGCTTACAGTAACAGATGCAAAGCATGCCGAGGAATGGGAAAAGGCATGGGGGGATTGGTATGACATTATTTTAGAGTTAGGAGATGAGGAGGGCTTTTATGTCTGCCAGGATAACCACTGGGAGACCCCTTATTTTAACGGAAATGAATTTTCCAGCAGCCTTGAGGAAATTTCCAAAAAGTTGCTTCCCCTGATTGATAAAACATACAGCCTTAATATTATGGGAGAGGATTGCTTCTGGGAAGCTTTAAAGGATATAGATAATGGGATAGACAGGTATCCTGAATGGATGGGAGCAGAATATTCTGAATGCATCCTGGGGCCTGCTGCAACCAACTGCATTTTAGAGTGGGAGTGGCGGGTTGCAAATTCAGAAGAAAATCCTGCTTATAGCTTCTTGGATAGGGTATCTGCAATAGAGAGTACCTTAAAAACTGTTAGCCTTGACGATAGTATATTTATTGGCTTCTTTGTTTCCCTTCCCAGGGAGGCAAAGAAAGGTATTTATAAAAAAATAAAGGGGCAAGGGGATAACCCCATTTGGCAAGCCAGGCTCCAGAATGTTTATTCAAAATGGCACCATATCTACCATTTCCTGTTATCCTTGTTTGACCAGAAAGAATATATTCAAAGTTGCTTTAAATATCTTCACGAGAGATGGGAATACGGGCTGGCTATTGTAAAGAATTTAATAAGGCAAAAAAAATATTTAGAGGCTGAAAAAATAGTAAAAAAGACCTTCTCTTCCTTATTAGATCTTAAAGAGGGCAGGATTTGGTTGCCTGAAAATTTGCTGCTTATTAATGAAATTAAATATTATTATAATGGCCCTGATGAGAGGGTTGTTGAATTATTGCAGGACTGGATTTTAATTTCTGAAAAAACAGGGAACAAAGGCAGGGCCTCAATACTATTGCTTCAGCTTGTATTATACAGGGATCCATATGAGCTGGACGATAATATAGGAATTTTTAAGAGGCTTCTTAATTCGCCATATTCAAATGATGCTAAAGGATTATTCAAGCAATGGAAAGATTACATAGATGGCAGCAGCATATCTATCTATAGTGAAGCCAGCCACAAAGGAGAAGGGGATAACTGGATTCATTGGCTGGTTGAGGCTGGAATAGATGATGGAAAGGGTGGACAGTGGTTTATCAGTAAAGTTTCTGGCTGGCTTAAACTTGTGGCCGGAGACCCCATGCAATTCAAGGATTCTTATAGCTATATTTCAACTCTTACCAAAGACTTGTCATATATATCACAACTTGGCAAAAATTATCCTATACTTTGCAGTGTGGTCGGTTACAGTACGCTGGGGCAGTCTGATTGTGCGCTTGCCAGGCAAAGGAAGCTTAAGGACCTTGGGGCTGATGAGCTGGTAGAGGAGGTTATAAAATGTTGGGAAAAAAGTATAGCTGTAATGGTTCCTGATCCTTCCGAAGCCGCAAAGTCAGATTATACTGTACAAGCCAGGTGGCTTCTAGCTGTTTATGAGTTGAACAAGCCAGCAGGAAGAAAAATATTGAAAGATTGGAAATTGTGCCATAGAAGGCGCAGAAACCTTTGGAAAGCCTTGGATGAGGTTGGGCTGCGGGATTAGTTGCAATAAGGGGTTTGCTGTGGAATGAATAAATTATGGACATTTTTATTCACGTAGGTGCCTTTGAGAATTTTTACAATGAGATTAAATATTTTATAATCTAATCTTTCTCTGAAGGTCGATTAATCTAATTCTTCTAAAAATTTATTAAGGTTGTTTTTAAGCTTGCTAAGTACAGCAGGCAAGGATAAACATAATCCCTTAAACCTTTCCCATTTTAGCTCAAAACCATAAATATTCCTGAACAGATGGCGGAAACGAAGGTATTCTTTTAATTCTTTTAATAATTTCTGGTTAATTACTGTACCTGGCCTTCCTTTGATGGGGGATGCTATTTGTAAAAGAAGTTCTTTATCCCAACTCTTGGCTGCAGGTAGCTTTTTATTTTTATAAATTGCAATTCTTCTAAAAATTTTTTCAACGCCACAATAAAAAATCATGTAGCATACTTCCAGCAGCCCGGGTTTCTATAAAATGTGGGTTAGGGCCAATTTGCCATCTCCAAATTTTCTATTTCAACCCTTATTTGTTTTTCCAAAATCTCCTTATCCAAGGATAGGTTCCCCTTCTTTAAGGGCTTTGTCCTTTAAGCTTTCAAATGCATCCTCAAAAGGAATAAGATTTAATTCTACTCCTGGCGACAGCATATCCCATAGTTCGGTAAGAGCTCTCATATAATCTTCTGGAGATAAACCTTCTATTACCAAATCAATATCTGATTCTTCATGAACAATACCTTTAACCAATGAGCCGATAAGATAGGCTTTCTTTACTTTATATTTATTTTTTAATATCCATACACATTTTTCAGCTAGTTTACGTAATTCTTTTCTTCTATCCATCCGGCATCTCCTGTCTTCATAAGGCATAAATTAAAGCCTCTGTATTTATAGGTTTTCTCCTGT
>CAYREF010000052.1:0-12154 GCA_964423265.1 uncultured Actinomycetota bacterium | reverse complement strand
TAATGGCTATGCGATCGCAAATTTCAGTTTCATCCATATAGTGAGTGGTAAGAAAAATGGTAATATTGCTGCTTTCTTTCAATTTTATAATATAATCCCATATCTTATTTCTGGTCTGGGGATCCAGGCCCAGGGTTGGCTCATCCAGGAACAGTACCCTGGGGTGGTGGATAAGACCCCTGGCAATCTCCAGCCTTCTTCTCATTCCTCCAGAGAAAGTCCTTACTATGTCGTTTCTCCTATTTTCCAGGTTTACCATTTCCAGTACTTCGGTTGTTCTTTCTTTAATCAGGCTTCTGGGAACGTTGTAGAGTAGGGCATGAAAATGAAGGTTTTCAAGGGCAGTTAGCCTGTCATCAAGGGTGGGGTCCTGGAAAACCAATCCTATGCAATTCCTTATCTCATTTCTCTGCTTGCTTACATCCCGCTTGCATAAGGTAACCTCCCCTGAAGTTTTATTTAAAAGGGTACAAATAATATTTATGGTAGTAGTTTTGCCGGCACCATTGGGGCCCAAAAATCCAAAAATTTCCCCTTCCATAACTTCAAAGGAAATATTATTTACAGCAATGAGTTTGCCAAATTTTTTAGTTAGATTTTTAACCCTTATTACATTTTTTTGCATAATAGTTACTTTTTTAAATTTGAAAGTATATTATCTAAAATTCTTACCAGGTCTTTCTGGTCTTCAACAGGAATGGATTTTATTAGTTGTTTTGCAAGCTCTTTTCTTTCTTCCTTCTTATTTTCTATTACCTGTTTTCCGTAATCTGTTAAGCATAATTTTACCAGCTTCCTGTTTTTAGGGTCGCTTATTCTTTTTACCCAGTTATTGCTTACCAGCCTGCCTGCAAAAGCGGTGGCAGATGGGGAAGAAATACTTAAGCTTTTTGCAAACTCTTTCATGTTTATCTCTTCTTTATGGTTAATTATTAACAGCGCATGCATCTGTAAAGGATTTATGGTCCTGCCATTCCTGCATTTTATAACCATACTCTTTTTTACCGCCCTGCTTATTCTTAAAAACAGGGACATAATTTTTTCAGGATAATCTTCCATAGTTAGAGCAACTAATATTTAGCAACTCAAACCATTTTACTAAAATTATATTTACTGTCAATAATTAAATGGCTATTTTTAAAGATTAGATTAGCCAGTGCTTAAGGTAAGATAGGCAATACATTAGGATGATATAATTAAGCTAATAAGGCTATTTTGATAGTCTCTATCTGGGTATTAAGCTATAGTAGAAATAACCGGGTAAATAATAAAAGAATACAGGAAAGATTTGGAACATGGGAGTATTATTTATAACCTAGCTGTCGTAAAGCTCTTGGGGAAATCTCAAGGTGGCTTTTGGGACAATACCTGAATATCCGATTACCCTAATTCCTGCATGTTTATTCAATTTAACATTTAACTAAATTTTTCTGCTACAGCTAAACCGTCTAACCTTGTAGTATCTTTTGGAATAACTGAGTGTTTGTACCTGTAAACCTGCTTAATAATAAAGGCACGAAATAAATTAAAATTTCTAACCAAGTCTTTTAGGCCAGGGCTTTTATTAAAATTATTTTTTCTGTCCTGTATGCCGGCTATCCCCAGGACTTCTCCTTTGCCAGTAGCGTAAAAGCAAGCTTCAAAATTGCAATATTTTTTTATAAACAGCATTGCTTTGCCTTTATTTCCCACCAAAGCATTAATTTTATGCTGGAAGCCATTGTAATATATGGTTGCAACTTCTTCTGCCAGCTTATCAGGGATGCCTTTTAATATTCTAATTGGGGCTATTCACTTAACTGGGGTAACCACTATATGTAGCACTGTAAGTTTTTAAAATGGTACCTAATAACCAATATATAGTATGTACCGAAATCAAGTGAATACCCCCATTTATTCTAATATCAGAAATTTTTTCCATAGCTTAATACTTTAAAAATAAATAAAAATCTCCCGGATTGTTCATGTGTACAATCTGCAGAATTTTCTATGGCTGTTAATTTATTTCAAAACTAATCTTAAATGTTTTTTCCGGGGGAGTATCTTTTTCCCATTCCCTTTCATATTCAAGGATAAGTGTTGCTTCTCCCTTTCGGGCTGCCTTGAATTTAAATACCTGGCGTCCTCCAGCCCCCACTTTTTTAGTCTCCTGCTGTTTGAAATCCTGGGATACCAATTTCAAATTGCCAATTTCACTATTTTCTGAAACATACCAGCTATATCCGGTACTGGGATTTGAATCCAGGGTTATGGTTATATATTGTCCTTTAGAGCAGCTGATTGTCTTGCCGTTGGAGCTCTCTCCAATTTCTATATTACCGGGCGAGCATGAGAATAAGGAAATTAACAGAATTAAAGATATCAGGATAAGAAAAAAAGTTTTTGCATTGCCCATATTAGCCCTGCCTTCTAAGAATTTTTACAAAACTAATTATATTATATTACTATCAAGCTATCAAAGATATTGTATTTTTTAAGATAAATACCACTATGGAATTTATAAACAGAAAGGCTCAAATATTAATTGACAAGTGGAATTTGATTCTTATATAGTTAAACAGACTAGGCATAAATTACAAGGAAACCCAAAACAGGGCTTATGGATAGCATAGACAAGTTTGGCGAACAATTTAACATAGAGAATGCTTTAAAAAGCAAGGTTTTGATAGAACTTCCAGAAATACTGGAAAAACTTGAAGAAGGAGACCTTTTCTTAATTGCTGAAAATTATGGTATCCGTGATCCACAGAAAATTGGTGCCAGCCAGATAGTTAAAAAATTGTCAAAGATTATTCCCAGCCCTAAAAAATTAGCAGAAAAATTACTTTTAACAGAGGCAGATGAATACGAATTATTTTTAAAACTTCTAGGTAAAAAATTTTTTAAAACCTCTAGCATCTATTATGGGAAATATGGTTATCTTAAGAAAAGGGGGATAATATTTTCTTTTTATAATGACCAAGGATTTTATCTTTGTATCCCTGAACAAATAAAAGAGGGTTATGACAAAATTAATAAGGCAAAATTTAAAAAAGAGCATGATAGGATCCAGCTGGTTTTAAAATATATTAAGGGTCTATGCAACCTATATGGCATAGTTAGCCCTGATAAAGTTGTTGAAATTTTTAACTCCCAAAATGATGAAAAAATAAACAAGCTTGAATTTAACAAAATTTTAAAAAAGCTTTTTGGCCGGGAACAACAGTTTACATTCCATAAAGGGTTTATTGCCGATGGTTCTTTTGAATATGACAATTATGAAGATTTTGATCCGCTCTTGGAAAGATCTAGTGACAAACCTTATTATATACCGGAGAAAAACAAGCTTTTAAAATATTCAGATGATGATGACTTTGAGATGACCCCGCAGCTTTCAGCTCTAAAGGATTATGTGCTTGAAAACATGTGCCAGGATGAACAGATGGTAGAGTATTTAATGGATGATGTCGATTTATGTTGTTCAATGGAGTGTTCGTTGGATGAAGTATTTTTTGAATTTGAAAGAAGGGGCATTTATTTTGAAAATATCCAAGAATTAAGAAAAGTTACCTCTCTTATAATGGAGGTTTATAATAATAGTAGAATATGGTCAAACCGGGGGCATACACCCAGTGAATTGCATGAAGGGAAGGAAGGGCGAGTCCGTGATATTATTGGCGGACCTGTGAATGTTACTTTCAAAAACAGGGAAGCTAAAGATAAAGTGGGGAGAAACGATCCCTGCCCCTGCGGAAGCGGGAAAAAATACAAAAAATGCTGTGGAAGATAATAAGCTGTAAATTTGTGTAATTTAAGTTCTTATAAATAATTGAAAATAAATGGGCAGATATATATTTATTACAGATGAAGGGTTTACATTCCAGCCGGGAAGTGAAGACTGTGAGCCGGATATTGAGAATATGCAGGTAATAGGCTTCGGTGAGGGCAGCAATGCAAAAGAGGCTTTTACAAATCTTATCAATACTAATCCCTACCTTAAAGAGACTAGTTTTAATAAGGTGGCAGGAATTGAAATAGCCGGTAAAACCAGGGCTATATTTTACCTTAAGAAATGTAGCTGATTTTTTGGTGGCTGTATTCTTTTAATATTTATATGTTTACCTTATAATTTATAAATATATTTTTAATATATTAAATTAATCTTGGTATTCAATTAAGCATAAGAAAGGAAAATAGGTGGCTAAAAATAATAATCAAAAGCTTGAGCGAAAATTGTGGCTTGCAGCAGATAAGCTAAGAAATAACATGGATGCTGCAGAATACAAACATGTAGTGCTAGGCTTGATATTTTTAAAATATATTTCCGATTCTTTTAAAAAGTTGCATGAAAAATTAATGGAAGAGATAGAAGAAGGTGCTGACCCTGAAGACAGGGATGAATACAAGGCTGAAAATGTATTCTGGGTGCCTAAAGAGGCCAGGTGGGAGTACTTGCAGGACAATGCAAAAAAACCAGGAGTAGGAAACCTTATTGATAAAGCAATGGAGCTCGTTGAAAAAGACAACTCTCCCCTGAAAGGCATACTTCCCAAAAATTATTCCAGGCCCCAGATAGATAAGAGGAGATTGGGTGAATTAATAGATCTTATTGGGACTATCGGATTGATGGACAGAGAGCATAAGGAAAGGGACCTATTGGGAAGGGTTTATGAATACTTTTTGGGTCAGTTTGCAGATGCGGAAGGCAAGAAAGGCGGCCAGTTTTATACTGCAAGATGTGTGGTAAAGCTTTTAGTGGAGATGATAGAGCCCTATAAGGGGAGAGTATATGATCCCTGTTGTGGTTCTGGCGGCATGTTTGTGCAAAGCGAGAATTTTATAAAAAAACACCAGGGAAGGTTAAGGGACATTTCCATTTACGGGCAGGAATCAAACCGGACCACTTGGAGATTGTGCAAGATGAATTTAGCTATCAGGGGGATAGACAGCAATATAAAATGGGGGGATAGCTTCCATAATGATAAGCATAAGGATTTAAAAGCTGATTATATATTGGCCAATCCTCCATTTAATGACAGTGATTGGGGCGGGGAAAGGCTGAGGGAAGACCCAAGGTGGAAATACGGCATACCCCCCAAAGGCAATGCTAACTTTGCCTGGGTTCAGCATTTTATATATCACTTAGCCCCTACCGGGATAGCCGGGTTTGTATTGGCTAATGGTTCCATGTCTTCTAATACTTCCAATGAAGGAAATATAAGGAAGAATATAATTGAAGACGATCTTGTAGATTGCATGATAAGCTTGCCTGGCCAGCTATTCTATAATACCCAGATACCAGTTTGCTTATGGTTTTTGACCAGGGATAAAAGAAACCATAAATTCAGGGACAGAAGCAGGCAGATCCTTTTCATAGATGCAAGGAAAATGGGAAGGATGATAGACAGGGCACATAAGGAGCTTATTGCAGAAGACATATCCAAAATAGCCGGCACATACCATGCCTGGAGAAACAAGGATGGGGATTATGAGGATATAGCTGGCTTTTGCAAGTCTGCAGGCTTGCAGGAAGTAAAAAAGAATAATTATATTCTTACTCCTGGAAGGTATGTAGGATTTGAGGAAACTGGAGAAGATGAAGAAGAATTTGAAGAGAAAATGGAAAAATATACTCAGAAACTAGGGCAATATTTTAAAGAATCCAAAAAATTAGAAGAAGAGATAAGAAAGAATTTAAAAAGCATTGGGTATGACATTTAAGGAAACAGAAACAATTGAATTAAAAAAATCTTTGGCTAATTTAGACAGTTCCCTTAAGACAGTCTGCGCTTTTTTAAACCATAAAGGCGGAAAAATATATTTTGGTATAGATAATGGCGGAAATGTTATAGGCCAGCCTGCAACTGATAAGAATTTAAGTAAAGTTTCCCAAAAGATAAGGGCAAAGATAAAGCCAGAAATAGTGCCAGAAATTGAAGAAGTAGAAATTGATAAAAAGCCGGTGATAAAGGTAGCTGTAGAGAACTATGATGATTCTCTACATTATTGTAATGGTATTGCTTATACCAGATGTGGGACAGAGACAGTTAAAATCCCGCCGGATGAAATGGAAAAAAGAATTATTGAGAAACATAAGATAGACTGGGAAAGACAGATATGCAGGCAGGCAGATTTTAGAGACCTTAACCAGGGAACAATAAAAGATTTTATTGGGCTGGCTAAGAAGAGCAATAGGCTTAACATTCAAAATGAAGACATAAAATTACTGTTAAAGAAATTAGAGCTTATTAGGGATAATAAATTAACCAATGCAGCATTGCTTTTATTTGGCAAAGAACCCTTTAACTTTTTTCCTAACATAACTGTAAAATGCGGCAGGTTTAAAGATGAAAAGAAAAAAGAATTTATAGACATGAAAGATTACAATGGCAATTTGTTTGATAATTTAGAAAATTCCATGCTTTTTTTAAAAAACCATCTAAAAATTAGTGCAAAAATAAGTGGACTGCTAAGGGAAGAAAAATGGGAGATACCCCTGGATGCATTAAGGGAATCCATGTTAAATGCATTAATACACAGGGATTATTGCCAAAATAGTTTTGTATATATAAAATTTTATGATGAGAAAATAGTTATTGCAAATCCAGGGAAACTTCCCAGGGAATTATCCATCAGCGACCTTTACAGGGAACATGAATCCAGATTAAGGAATCCTATAATTGCCAATGTATTTTATATGGCTGGTTTTATTGATGCTTGGGGCAGGGGTATATTAGATATATTAGAATTAATGGATAAAGAAAATTTAGATAGACCGGATTTTGAAGAGAGCGGGAATTCTTTTAGGATTATCTTTAACCGACATATTACCCCCCAAGCTGAACCTGATGTCGGTAAAAATGTCGGTAAAAATGTCGGTAGAGAAGAAAGGAAGAAGGTAATTTTAGATAGAATAAAAAAGAATATTAGATTTACTTATGTTTCTCTTGCAGAGGAATTGAATGTTAGTGAAAAAACTATTGAAAGAGATATTAAAAAATTGAAAGAAGAGGGGAAAATAAGATTTGTTGGAAGTAAAAGGAATGGAATTTGGAAAATGGAAAATGAATTGAGAAGTAAAAAATATTAAATTTATCAATAAAATGAAAAATTCAAATAATTATAAAGAATATAAATTAAAAGAAATTTGTAGTTTTATTAGAAGAGGGAAACAACCAAAATATATCAAGAGAAGTAGTATTAAAGTCTTGAATCAAAATGCTATAAGATGGGAACATTTAGCAAATGATAAGTTAAAGTTCCATGATGAACAAAAAGAAATTAGGGAGGAATATTTTTTAAAAAAAAATGATATTGTTGTAAATTCAACAGGAGTAGGAACAATGGGTAGAGCATACCATTTTGATTGCAACCCTGATAATATATTTGCTGATTCTCATATTACCATAATAAGAACTAAAAAAAATAAACTTGATTCTAAATATCTTTATTATTTGTTAAAAACTCCTTATGTTCAAGAAGTAATAAATAAAATTGCTACTGGTAGTACTGGTCAAAGGGAGTTAAATAAATCTGCTATTTCAAATGTAGTAGTAAGCATTCCTTCTATTAAGATTCAAAGAGAAGTTATAAAAATATTAGCCCATATAGATAAAAAAATTGAATTAAATAATAAAATCAACCAAACATTAGAAAATATCAGTCAAGCAATATTCAAACATTGGTTTATAGACTATGAATTCCCAAATCAGGATGGTCTACCTTATAAATCCAGCGGCGGAGAAATGGTGGAATCTGAATTAGGAATGATACCAAACGACTGGGATCTAGTAACATTAAAAGATATTACTAGAACAATAGAGTCGGGGAGAAGGCCCAGTGGAGGAGTTGACCGATATTCTAAAGGAATTCCCAGTATAGGGGCGGAAAATATTATTGGTTTAGGTAAATATGATTACTCTAAAAATAAATATGTTCCTTATGAATTTTACCAAAAACTAAAAAAAGGAATTGTAAAAAATAGTGATGTATTACTTTATAAAGATGGCGCTAAATTGGGTAGGAAAAGTATTTTTTTAAAGAACTTTCCTTTCAAAAAATGTTGTATAAATTCGCACGTTTTTATTTTAAGAACCACAAATCAAATTTCTCCTTATTTCTTGTATTTCTGGTTAGATACACCTTTGATGACTAAAAAAATTAAAGATCTAAACACAAACTCTGCACAACCTGGAATAAATATAAAAGGTGTTCAATCCTTAATGATTCTAAAACTAGGTGAAAGAATTCTGAATAAATTTAACTTTAATATAAAGCCAATGGTAGAAAAAATAATGATTAATAGTTTAGAGAATAGAAAGCTTGGCAATATCCGAGATCTCCTCCTCCCCAAACTAATGTCAGGAAAAATAAGAATAAATATTCCTGAAAGGAATAAAACAGATGAAAAGTAATAAACTAATTGCAGAATCAGAAGTTGAAATAGAAGCATTAGAAGTATTAAATAGTTTAGGTTACCAGATAATTAGTGGCCCAGAAATATCCCCAGACAGCTTATTTGCTGAAAGAAAAGACTACTCCCAAGTTATACTATCCAAGAAATTAGAAGAAGCAATAGACCGGATTAACCCAGTCATACCTGTTGAAGGTAAAGAGGATGCAATAAAGAAATTAAAGAAAATAGAATCACAATCTTTGGCTGTCGATAATAAGGATTTCCACAGGCTTTTAACTGATGGCATAGATGCAGAATTTTTAGATGAGGATAATAATGTTAAGAGTGAAAAGGTGTGGCTTATCGATTTTAAAAATATTGAAAATAACAGCTTTTTAGCTGTTAACCAATTTACAATTATTGAAAATAATAAAAACAGGAGACCAGATATAGTTATCTTTGTAAATGGCCTGCCTTTAGCTTTATTTGAACTAAAGAATCCCACAGATGAAAAAGCTACTATAAGAAGCGCTTATAACCAATTAGAAACTTATAAGGTGGAGATACCTTCTATATTTAAATATAATGAAATTCTTGTAATAAGTGATGGCCTTGGTGCAAGGGCTGGGACACTGACTTCCAAGTTTGAAAGATTTATGCCCTGGAAAACTATAGATGGGATAAATAAAGTTGGGCAGGATAAGCCGCTTCTAGATGTATTACTTAAAGGGGTATTTAATAAAGAGATTCTGTTGGACATTATACGAAACTTTATTGTATTTGAAATTGACAGGGAAAATATAAGTAAGAAACTGGCTGCTTATCACCAGTACCATTCTACCAATAGGGCAGTTGGCTCAACTATAAAGGCTTCCAGCAGCAAAGGAGACAGAAGAGCTGGGGTGGTCTGGCATACCCAGGGATCAGGCAAAAGCCTTACCATGGTTTTTTACGCTGGTAAAATTATCCAGGAGCTTAACAATCCTACATTGGTTGTAATAACTGACAGGAATGATTTAGACGATCAGCTGTTTGGAACATTTAGCAGCTGCCAGCAGCTGCTCCGCCAAAAACCTGTACAGGCGGATAGCAGGGAGCATTTGCAGGAGCTTCTGAAAGTATCTTCAGGAGGAGTTGTGTTTACCACCATACAGAAGTTTTTCCCTGACAGTAAAGACGGCAAGTATCCCATGCTTTCAGAAAGGTCCAATATTGTAGTAATTGCTGATGAGGCCCATAGGAGCCAGTATGATTTTATTGACGGCTTTGCAAGGCATATGAGGGATGCATTGCCTAATGCATCTTTTATAGGGTTTACTGGTACCCCTCTGGAAAAGGTAGACAGGAATACCCCTGCAGTATTTGGAAACTACATTGACATATATGATGTAGAGCAGGCAATAGAAGATGGCAATACTGTAAGGATATATTATGAGAGCAGGCTTGCTAAAGTAAAGCTTAATGAAAAAAGCATAGACAAGATCGACTTTGATTTTGAGGAAATAACAGAGGCAGAAGAGGAAACTGTAAAAGATAAGCTAAAAAACAAGTGGGCCAGGCTTGAAGCCATAGTGGGCAGCCAGAAGAGGCTAAAGCTAATAGCTGAAGATATAGTAAGCCATTTTGAAGACAGGCAGAAAACAATAGAAGGCAAGGCGATGGTTGTGGGCATGAGCAGAAGAATCTGCATTGACCTTTACAGGGAAATAGTAAAGTTGAGGCCCCAGTGGCATGATCCTAACCCACAGAAAGGTCAAATTAAAGTGGTTATAACAGGGAGCGCTTCAGATCCGGTTAGCTGGCAGGAACATATATACAATAAAAGTACCAGAAAAGAACTGGCAGAAAGATTTAAGGACCCCGCAGATCCTTTTAAGATTGCTATTGTAAGGGATATGTGGCTTACCGGTTTTGATGTTCCTCCTCTGCATACCATGTATATAGACAAGCCCATGAAGGGCCATGGCTTGATGCAAACCATAGCTAGGGTTAACCGGGTTTACAAGGACAAGCCAGGTGGCCTTATTGTAGATTATATTGGAATTGCTGATGAACTCAAGAAAGCCTTATCTAAATATACAGAAAGCGGGGGCAGGGGTGAGCCTGTGCTTGATAAGGATAAGGCAATAGCTGTTATGAAGGAAAAATATGAAATAATTAAGGGAATCATCCATAAATTTAAATATGGAGATTTATCTTCTATGGGGACAAAAGAGAAAAGCGAACTTATATTATCACTTATGGATTATGTAATAGCAGATGAAGACAGGAGGAAAAGGTTTTTAAAATATTCTAATGAGCTATCTAAGGCTTTCTCTTTAGCTGTGCCCAGCAAGGAAGCGCTAAAGATAAGGGATGAAGTAGGTCTTTTTCAGGCAGTAAGAGTAAGAATTAAAAAAACTTCCAGCGGAAATGGCGGCTACGAGGATGAAGAGGTAAACCTGGCAATAAAACAAATAGTTTCAGATTCTACTATTTCTGTTGGAATGGTAGATGTATTCTCAGAAGCAGGGCTAAAAAAGCCGGATGTTTCAATAATATCTGATAAATTTTTAGAGGATGTTAAAAAAATTAAGCATAGGAATTTGGCAGTAGAGCTTTTAAAAAAACTAGTAAATGATGAAATTAAAGAAAGGCATAGAAAGAATGTAGTAGAATCTGAGAAATTTTCGAAAATGCTTGAAAAGACAATTGATAGGTATAATAGAAGGACAATAACTGCTGCCATGGTTATAGAAGAGTTAATAGAGCTTGCCAAGAAAATAAACAAGGCTAAAGGCAGGGGGGAAGAGCTTGGTTTTAGTGAAGATGAGCTCGCTTTCTATGATGCCCTGGAGACAAATGAAAGCGCGGTTAGGGAGTTGGGAGATGAAGTTTTGAGGAAAATTGCAAAGGAACTGGCAGAAATTATAAAGAAGAATGTAACCATAGACTGGACTTTAAGGGAAAATGTTCAGGCTAAACTAAGAGTACTGGTAAAAAGAATATTAAGAAAATACAATTATCCTCCAGATAAACAAAAGAAGGCTACCGAAACTGTTCTAAAGCAAGCAAAAGTTTTATGTGAAGATTGGGCTGGATAAATTTGAGGATTTGATAATATATACCTGAAGGATAAGAAACATAGAAAAACGGGGGAAAGATTAGCGGCATTGTTATGTATTTGCACAAATACATATCTTATTGTATAATCCACCCATGGATTTACAGAAAAATAAGCTGCTTGAAGAAATACCGCCAATGGGAAGTCAGAATGGAAAAGGGTTAGAGGCAATTGCCTTTATGAAATTTTTTACTCCATGGAGTTATTGGAGCTGGTACCCTGTAGAATTTGATGGATATGATACTTTTTATGGGTTTGTTGATGGAATAGAGAAAGAATTTGGGTATTTTCTATTATCGGAATTAAAAAACTTAAAAGGCCCGTTCGGTTTGAAGGTAGAGGTGGACGAATATTTTGAGCCAAAGCAGATTAAAAAAATTATAAAGAATGATTAAAGTAAAAATCTCTATTGTTTTAATTTTTAAAAGTTAGACCTGTTATATATTGGCTCTAGAAATCACTAAAAATTGTTCTAAATTTGGATATCTGTAGTATCTTTGAAAACTACTAAGGAAAGATGGATGATAATTTTTTTACCGATAAAGCCAAACTATGCGTTTAAGATAATAAATAAAACCAAGAAATTTGAATTTAGAAAAAGGGCATTCAGGGAAAAAATAAACTTTGCCATAATTTATGCCAGCAGCCCGGAAAAGAAAATTCTGGGTTTATTTAAA